>CALRQQ020000032.1:0-15149 GCA_943370345.1 Chitinophaga pinensis | reverse complement strand
GGAAAGCCTGATCAAACATGCCCAGGACCTGGTGAACCTGAAATGGAAAACCTATGAAGAGCTGGCTACGAAAAAGGCCAGTGATTTTGTACCGATAGGATAACAGTTCGTATTGGGTAATACGAAGAAGCATTATGTAAATCAATATTGTCCTGGGGCGGCCAGCCGCTTCAGGACAATTGTATAAAAAACAAGTTTATGACACTCCAATCCAATTACATGGGGCTGAAGCTGAATTCTCCCATCATTGTTTCTGCCTGTACTTTATCTGAGCAGCTTGATAATATCGTAAAAATGGAAGATAATGGTGCAGGGGCCGTGGTGATGTTTTCCCTGTTTGAAGAACAGATCCGGAAAGAAGAAGCCCGGATGAATACGGTGATGTCAGAAACCTCTTATGCGTTTCCCGAGGCGTTGGATTATTTTCCCGACCTGGATGATTTTAATGTTGGGGTGGATGATTACCTGGAGAATATCCGGAAGGCCAAGGAAAGAGTGGAGATCCCCATCATCGGCAGTCTTAATGGCATTACAACGGAAGGCTGGATCGATTATTCCAAACAGATCGAACAGGCCGGAGCGGACGGGCTGGAAGTGAATATATTTTTCATTCCGGCCGATATCACGATGTCATCCTCTGAAGTGGAACACCGGTACCTGAATATCATTGAAGCGATCAAAGCCAATGTGAAAATACCGGTGGCGGTAAAACTGAATCCCTATTTCAGTGCTACCGGCAATATGGCCATGCGGATGAAGAACTCAGGGGCCGATGCACTGGTGTTGTTCAATCGGTTTTATCAGCCTGATTTCGACATCAATGAACTGGTATTAAAAACTGATCTCCATTACAGTGAGTCCAGCGAGATCCGCCTGCCGTTGTTGTGGATCGCCTTGCTGTTTGAAAAAGTAAAATTATCCCTGGCAGCCACCACCGGTGTACAAAGTGCGGTGGAAGTGGTGAAATACCTGCTGGCCGGTGCGGATGTGGTGATGACCGCTTCTTCCCTGTATAAAAATGGCATCCCATACCTGAAAACAATGAACAAGGAACTGCAGGACTGGATGTATATGATGGGATTTGAGGATATTCAATCCTTCCGTGGAAGTATGAGCCAGCAGAATGTATCCGATCCCACTGCTTTTGAAAGGGCGAATTATATCCGCATTCTGGAGGGCATGAAATAAATCAGTGGAATGAAAAAGGATAAAGTGGAACTGCTGGCGCCAGCCGGCTCCTTTGAATGTTTACAGGCGGCTATCAACGCGGGTGCCGACGCTATCTACTTTGGCGTGGAACAGTTGAATATGCGTACCCGTTCTTCTCAATCCTTTCATATTTCCGATATAAAAACGGTCAGTGCTATTTGTAAAAAAGAAGGACTGAAAGCGTATATCACTCTTAATACGGTCATGTATGAGTATGATATGCAGTTGCTCAAGACCGTTCTGAAAGAAGTTAAGAAACACAGGATCGATGCCGTGATCGCCTCCGATTTTGCCGTGATCGATTACTGCAACAAAATGGAGATCCCCCTTCATATTTCTACCCAGGCCAATATCAGTAATGTGGAATCGGTACGTTTTTTTTCCCGGTATGCCGATGTAATGGTACTGGCCCGTGAACTGACCCTTAAACAGGTGGCGGAGATCAGTAATGAGATTGAACGAAAGAAAATTAAAGGACCCTCCGGCAAGTTGGTGAAACTGGAAATGTTTGTGCATGGGGCATTGTGTATGGCCATTTCAGGCAAATGTTATATGAGCCTCCACACACAAAATGCAGCAGCCAACCGCGGCGCCTGTGTACAGAACTGCCGCCGTCCCTATACGGTAACCGATACGGAGACCGGTGAACAACTGGAGGTCGATAATGAATATATCATGTCGCCTAAAGATCTTTGTACGATCGATCTGCTCGACCAGCTGACCGACAGCGGGGTGGATGTATTGAAGATCGAAGGAAGAACGAAAGGGGCAGACTATGTGCAGGTAGTTACGAAATGTTACCGCGAAGCATTGGATGCGGTCCTGGATGGAACGTATACGGCTGAGAAAGCCGCCGTATGGAAACAGGAAATGGGAAAAGTCTATAACCGCGGTTTTTGGGAAGGATATTACCTCGGCCGTAAGCTGGGGGAATGGACGCCGCAGCCCGGTTCGGCTGCCTCGGAAAAAAAGATCTATATCGGTAAGGGAAGTAAATATTATCCCAAGATCTCCGTAGGTGAGTTTATCCTGGAATCCGGTAGTCTGAAGACCGGCGATACGATGATGGTAACCGGTCCGAAATGTGGCATGGTGAAAGAAACGATCGGGACATTGATGGTAAATGGTGAACCGGCTGCTGAAGCGGTAAAAGGGGATAAGATCACCCTGAAGTTTGAAACAAAAGTGACTCCTTCCGATAAGCTCTATAAAATAGTGGAAGCTGCGCATGCCTAAAGTGATCCATTACCGGGAAAAATGCATTGGCTGCGGGGTTTGTTATGAGCAACAGCCTGAATTCTGGCGGATGTCTAAAAAAGACGGGAAAGCCACCCTGATCAAAGGACAGAGGAAGAAGGAAGTATATGTATTGGAGATCCCGGCTGCGGCTGTGGTTCAATCAAGGGAAACTGCGCTGGCCTGTCCGGTGCGGATAATAAAAGTATCATGAACGAAAACATCTCTGAGTTTATAGCAAAACAAACCTGTGGTAACCTGGCCTGTGTGGATGAAAAAGGAGAGGCCTGGTGCTTCAGTTTTTTTTATTCATTCGATGCGGATGGCGGGTTGCTTTTTTACAAGTCCTCCACCAATACCCGGCATTCGATCATTATCCATACCAATCCAAAAGTATCGGGAACCATCCTGCCGGATAAATTAAATTTTCTGGCCATAAAGGGCATTCAGTTCGAAGGAGTGGTGCTGCCGGAAGATGATCCGCTGACCCTGCATGCTTCCACACATTATCACAAAAAACATCCGGTAGCTCTGGCCATGCCCGGACAGGTTTGGACCATCCGGCTCGATCACGTGAAGTTCACGGACAACTCACTGGGGATCGGAAAGAAACTTAACTGGAGCAGGCAAGTGGTTCCTGCTGCTACTGAGAATGTTAATCACCAGTTAGTAAATCCGGTCCGGTACAAAGAGCCGGCGGCCAATAAGCCAGCGATTTCTGTGTACAAATCGATTCGGTCACACTGGGATGAGATTTATAAACGTTTTGAAGACAAGCTGGTATTCACCGATGTCCGGAAATTTTTGATGTCAGACTCGGTTGACTATATTCTCTCTGAATTAGATGCAATGCCTGACGGGAAAGCCTTATTTGTTTACCATAATAAACTTCCTGTATTTCTCTTTCCAGAACTGGCAAAACGCAAACTGGATTACCGCGTAAATGAGATCGCACCAGGAGAAGTTCATTTGATACTTTTCAAACCCTGAAAAGTTAATGGGTATGACCATTACGGGATAACCGGGTATAGGTTATCTCCCCTTTATTTATGGCCTCAATATTCAGCAGGCTGTTTGTAGTAATCGGCCGATTTATTAGAATGTTTTACGGGTTATCCATTTTAGCTGACTGATTGAAATCAGGATTTATCCCGCCTTCCTGAACTACATTCGGACCTTTCATGATATTGTGATTGCCCGCCATCTCCATTTTTTCATATTTCTTAATGTTAAATCAGTTGCAGTGATGAATACATACTCGCCTCACAGCTTTCATATACCAGTAATGGGTCTGGCCTATACCATAGACAGCCCTGTCAAAGTGGCCCGATATGGCATTTCTTCGGTTATCTCCATTGTGGAAGACCGCTTAGTGGAAATGATGCGGAGTTATTATTATCCGCAGATCGATCAGCCCTATCATCCGATCGGAACTGACCAGCCGGATTATCGCGCGAAGCGGATCACGGACTATCTCAACCTCGTCAATACAATCGTGAACAATCAGGTTGACAAACTTAAAAAAGCCGCCTTTGAAAAGGGATCAGAGATCATGACCTATTTCGAGTTATTGCCGGAGAACACAATGCTCAAAAAAGTATACCGTCAAATGACAGCGACCTTGGATCTGGCCGAGCAACGTAAGCTGGCAGATTATCTCCGGTCGCAGGTGATACCCGGCAGTATTGATGTGAACATCATGACCAAACTGGATCGGGATCAAAAAGATGGTCAGCAACAGGTGATCAAAGATGGCTCCGATGCGGTCGCGGCGCTGCGGGGGTATGTGAACAGTGACCTGATCGGTTCTTCGATCGTTTTTTCAGCCGGACTCAATCCCCGACTGTTCAATTACCTTGAAAGCTGCCCGCAATTCGATATGCAGGAAGATGGTCAGTTTCTTAAGAAAGTGATACTGAAAGTGAGCGATTACCGATCGGCCCTGATACAGGGTAAATACCTCGCCAAAAAAGGGGTATGGGTAAGTGAGTTCAGGATTGAGTCCGGATTGAACTGCGGCGGACATGCATTTGCCACGGATGGATTTTTGCTGGGACCGATCATGGAGGAGTTCAGGAAAGGGAAACAGGAATTAATCGACACCTTGTTTGAGATCTACAGTGCCGCCCAACTGAAAAAGAATGACCGGGTCATTAAAGATGTTCCAGTGATACACTTCTCTGTACAAGGGGGAATTGGTACGGCAGCAGAAGATGCGTTTCTGCATACGCAGTATGATATCAGCAGCACCGGCTGGGGCTCCCCGTTTTTATTAGTACCCGAAGCCACTACCGTGGATGCGGAAACACTCCGGTTACTGGCCGAAGCAAAACAAGACGATGTGCTACTCAGCAATAAATCACCCCTGGGCGTACGCTTTCATTATCTCAAAGGCACTACAGCCGACCGGGAGGTAAAGCAACGGGTACAGGATGGACGACCCGGAAGTCCCTGTACCGAAAAGCACCTGGCTTTTAATACCGAATTTACCGACGAGCCGATCTGCACTGCTTCGCGTAAATACCAGCAATTAAAATTACAGCAACTGAAAACGGCCCATCTCCCGGATGCGGAGTTCAGGCGTCAGGTAGAAGCGCTGCAGGATAAGGATTGCCTCTGTATCGGACTGAGCAATGCGGCTTCGCATGTTTACAAAGTGCCGTTCATTGACAAGTTGAATGCCGTGAATATATGCCCCGGTCCCAATATTGCCCACTTCTCTAAAGTGGTTTCGCTGAAGACGATGGTGGATCATATTTATGGCCGGACTGAATCGCTGACTGCCCCGGACCGGCCACATATGTTCATCAATGAACTGGATCTGTATATCGATTACCTGAAAGAAAAACTGGAAGAAGAATTACTGGCAGGTACATTGCCCAAAAAAGCAAAGTACTATCATGAATTTTACCAGAATCTCCGGAAGGGAATCGGGTATTACCGTTCACTGGGTGCAGAGATCGGCGACGGGGCCGGTAATTTTCTGCACCAGCTCAGCGAGGCGGACTCGGAACTGGATGTGTTGAATGAGATGTACCATATCGAAATTAAATGAGTAAGTAAGGCAAAAGCCTGTCATTCCGTGCCAACTCGGGATGACAGGCTTTTGCTATTGAAGTACTTATTTTATTTGTTCAAATTTTGCCTGGAAGAACCGTAAGTATTTGGGTTCATAGATCATTTTTAATCCCTTGATCTTACTCCTGCGATCATAAACTCTGGCAGTGGATTCGGCGATCACATCCATATGTGCCTGAGTGTATACGCGGCGGGGAATGGTAAATCGAACCAGTTCGAGCTTGGGGTAATAATTTTCTCCATTGGATTTGCGGCCTGCAGAAACCACACCCCGTTCCATCGTGCGTACGCCGGAGTCAAGATATACTTCAGCGGCCAGGGTTTGTGCCGGAAACTGATCCTGCGGGAGGTGCGGCAGGAATTTCTTCGCATCCACAAAAATACCGTGTCCGCCTATTGGTCTTACAATGGGTACCCCATAATCAATCATCTTTTCACCAAGGTAGATCACCTGTCCTACCCGGGCATGAATATGGTCATCGTCCACACTTTCTTTGATACCAATGGCCATGGCTTCCATATCACGTCCGGCCAATCCGCCATAGGTATGCAGACCTTCATAGACCACCACCATGTTACGGGCTTCTTCAAATACATCCCACTCGTTGATAGCCAGGAACCCGCCAATATTCACCAGGGCATCTTTCTTGGCACTCATGGTAGCACCATCAGTCAGATTACAAATCTCTTTTACAATCTGGCGGATGGATTTCTTATCATATCCTTTTTCTCTTCGCTGGATAAAATGGGCATTTTCGGCCACCCTTGTCATATCGTGAATAATGCGGATACCGTGTTTTTTGGTCAGGGCCCTGAGTTCTTTCAGGTTCTGGATACTGATGGGCTGTCCACCGGCCATATTCACACTGGTGGCGATGCTGACATAGGGAATCTTAGCGGCCCCATGTTTTTTGATCAGGACTTCCAGTTTTTTCAGGTCCACATTTCCTTTAAAGGGGAATTCATTTTCAGAATCATGGGCTTCATCAATAATAATATCCTCAAATTTACCCCCGGCCAGTTCCTGGTGCAGCCGGGTGGTAGTGAAATACATGTTTCCCGGAATGATATCTCCTTTTTTGATCAGGATCTTTGAAATGATATTTTCGGCGCCACGTCCCTGATGGGTGGGGACTAGATATTTATAGCCATAGATCTCCTTGACCACTTTTTCCAGGTGATAAAAATTGCGGCTGCCGGCATAGGCTTCATCACCCATCATCAGTCCGGCCCATTGCTGATCGCTCATGGCACTGGTACCGCTGTCGGTCAGCAGATCGATATATACATCTTCAGATTTTAGTAAAAAGGTATTGAAGCCAGCTTCTTTCATGGCTTTACGGCGTTGGGCGGGGGTGGTCATTTTGATCAGTTCCACCATTTTGATCTTATAGGGCTCGGCCCAACTGCGTTTGATTATGGTTGACATGGAGTTAAGTTTATAAGTTTAAAAGTTGAAAAGTTAATAGGTTGACAGGTCCTACTAAGGACAGTATCTGAGCTTTGAGCATCTTCATCTTTTACTGATTACTGATTACTCATTAACCGGTTTCAGCTTCGCTGTAAAATGCCTCAGCAACGGCGTTTCTTCCGTGATGACCATACCCTTCAATTCATTCCGCCTGTTGAAGACATCAATGATCACTTCAGCCACATAATCGATATGGCTTTGGGTGTACACCCTGCGGGGAATGGCGAGGCGGACCAGTTCAAGCGTGGCAGGTACGAGTTTCCTATGTTCATCGTATTTGCCAAACATCAGTGAGCCGATCTCTACTGCCCGGATACCGCCTTCTTCATAAAGTGCACAGACCAATGTTTGGCCGGGATACTGATCCACCGGAATATGCGGTAAAAATTCTTTTGCATCCAGGTATACGGCATGTCCGCCGGCAGGTTGCATGACGGGAACGCCGGCATCGATCAGCTTATTGGTCAGGTATTCCATGCTGCGGATCCGGTATTGCAGATAATGTTCATCCATGACTTCCTGTAACCCGATGGCAATTGCTTCCAGATCACGTCCGGCCAGTCCGCCATAGGTTGTGAAGCCTTCGGTAATGATCAGCAGATTGCGGCATTGGATCGCGAGATCCAGATTGTTCATAGCGAGGAACCCCCCGATGTTGGCAAATGCGTCTTTCTTGGCACTCATGGTACAGCCATCTGCATAGGAGAACATTTCACGGGCAATCTCAGGCACTGGCTTTTCAGCGTATCCTTCTTCCCGGATCTTGATGAACCAGGCGTTTTCGGCAAAGCGGCAGGCATCAATGAATAATGGGATCTTGTATTCATCACATATTTTACGGGTCTCCCGGATATTCTGCATGCTGACCGGCTGACCACCCCCGGAGTTGTTGGTGATCGTCATCATTACCAGCGGAATATTGGCCGCTCCTTTTTCTTCAATGGCTTTGCGTAACGCGGCAATGTCCATATTGCCTTTGAATGGGGCAGGCGTGGTGGGGTGTTTGCCTTCTTCGCAGATACAGTCAATACCTTCGGCGCCGGAGAATTCGATATTGGCCCGGGTGGTATCGAATAATGTATTACTGATAAAGTACTTTCCCTTGCCGCCCAGTACAGTGAACAGGATCTTTTCAGATGCCCGACCCTGGTGGGTGGGGATGATATAGTTCATGTTGGTAATACTGCGGACGGATTCCTCAAACCGGAAGAAACTATTACTACCGGCATAGGATTCATCGCCCATCATAATGCCGGCCCACTGGTTGCTGCTCATGGCACTGGTACCACTGTCGGTAAGAAGGTCAATGAGTACATCGCTGGCTTTAATGCGGAAGGAATTGTAATCCGCTTTTTTCAGGATCTCCTGGCGTTCTTCTTTGGTTGTAAAATAAATCGGTTCCACCGATTTAATACGAAAGGGTTCAATGATTGTTTTCATTGCAAGTGTTTATACGGCCGGATGGCCGCGGATCAATAAATAAAATGGAAGTGACGAGTGTTACGTCACTAGGTAGGCTTGCGAATGATATTTTTCCAGAGGAGTGCGTTCATAGCATAAAAAAACCGCTCAAATATAGTTTGAGCGGTTCCCGGAAGTCATGATCTGGATCAGGCACCGAACTGTTTCAGGTGGTGGTCAATGTGTTTCCAGGCGGATTTACTCCATTGTTCTTTGGTCATACGACCGAATACCGGATGTTTTTCCAGGTTGACGTCTTTCTCCTGGAAGCGGTTGATCAGTTCCAGTAATCTGGCCTTTTCTGTCGAAAACTCTTTTGACTCATTGGTGGTGATATAGGTAGCATCGGTAGGCAAGCCCTTTTTCCAGGGTGTATCATCCCAGAGTGTTTTTTTGAACAAGGGCAGGATCAGGTTCATGATAAAACTGCCTTTGATGGTCCGTATTCCAAGGGCCACTTCCAATGGTTGTTGCAGATGAGCCAGCATTTGTGCCACATCCATTTTTCCCCATTGCCGGGGTGTTTCAGGGGTTAAACGGTTGATCCGTTCAATGATCTCCTGTTTGACGCCAGGATCGTAGAGGTTTTTGATTTCCATGTTGGTTGATTGTGTCGGAAAGTTCGGAAAAATCGGGGAATAGGGAGTGGGGACAGGTTCTCCTTAACATATTCTGGGCAATTGCTCACCCGTCAGATAATTCACAACTCTCCGGCCGCCGATGCGGCTCTTGAGCAATACTTTGCCGGGGTGTTCGATACCCGCTTCGCCGATGATGGCTGCGTTCGTACCATTTTCATCAGTCCGTAACAGGGAAAGAAATTCGTCGGCGATGTCTGGTTTTACAACGGCCAGGAATACTCCTTCATTGGCTACATAGAGCGGATCCAATCCCAGCATTTCACAGGCACCTTCCACCTGTTCATCCATTGGGATAGATTTCTGATCCAGTTCAAAGCCCAGTTGGGTCAGTTCGGCTATTTCATTTAATACAGAAGCCACCCCACCACGGGTGGGGTCACGCAGGAATTTGATGTCATTCCCAAACCGGTCGATTAGTTTTTCCACTGTATGATTCAGATTGGCGGTATCACTTTCTATCGTGGTTTCAAACTCGAGGCCTTTACGCACACTCATGATCGCAATACCATGTGTGGCTATGTTACCACTGATGATCACTTTATCGCCGGCTTCAATATTATTATGATGAATATTGGCTTTGGAATGAATGATACCGATGCCGGACGTGTTGATGAATATTTTATCTCCTTTTCCCTTTTCCACGACCTTGGTGTCACCCGTTACAATCCGGATATTGGCTTTTTGTGCAGCCGCTTTGATACTGGAAAGGATGGACCAGAATTCAGTCATGGGCAATCCCTCTTCTATAATAAAGGCCAGGGATAAATAGTGCGGAATGGCTCCGCACATCGCCAGATCGTTGACCGTCCCATAAATGGCCAGTTCGCCAATATTGCCACCCGGAAAAAAGGCCGGGGTGATCACATAACTATCTGTGCTGAAGGCCACCTTCCCATTGAGTTCAAAACTGGCACCATCATGTTGCTGATCCAGCAGGTCGTTTTTCAGGATATCAAAGACGCCACTTTGCAACAACTTATGCGTGAGCAGTCCGCCACTGCCATGACCGAGGGTGATCACATCAAAATCAAATTTGGGCATGGGACAGGAGAGTTGCATAGTGTTTATTTAGCTCGTGAAAATGTCAGGCAGTAACGGTGGCTGATGAATAATGATAATAAGCCGCGCAGGCGCCTTCACTGCTGACCATCGGAGCGCCAAGTGGATGCTCCGGTTTGCAATGTGTCCCGAAATTCGGACATTGGAATGGTTTTTTCAATCCTTTCATAATTTCACCGCTGATACAGGAGGGGTTTTCAAGGGCGGTGGGAATATCAATATTGAATTTTACCCTCGAGTTATACATTTTATACCGTTGGTTCACTTCATAGCCACTCTGCGGAATAGTGCCGATCCCCCGCCACATCCGATCACTGACTTCAAATACTTCCTCCATGGTTTTCTGTGCCATGCGGTTCCCTTCCCGCTGTACATATCGGGTATATTGGTTCTCTAATTTGTATTCGCCTTTCTCCAGTTGCTCTACCGCCATTAAGATACCCTGCAGCAGATCCACCGGCTCAAACCCGGTGATCACCACCGGTGTTTTATATTTCTCTACCACCGGATAGTATTCCTCCGTTCCCATGATCGTACATACATGACCGGCCGCCAGAAATGCATCGATCTGGTTTTCCGGATCGCCCAATATGGCTTCCATGGCAGGCGGTACTAATACATGCGAGGCAAGAATACTGTAATTGTGTACGCCGGATTTATCGGCATGTACGATGCTGAGTGCATTGGCAGGGGCTGTGGTTTCAAATCCCACTGCGAAAAACACCACTTCTTTTTCCGGGTTTTGTTTTGCCAGTTCTACCGCTTCAAGAGGAGAGTAAAGAATGCGTACATCAGCACCTTCTGCTTTCGCTTCCAGCAGACTTTTATGTGATCCCGGCACCCGCAGCATATCGCCGAATGAACAGATAATCATATTGGGTTGCTTCGATAGCCATACTGCTTCATCAATGATACTGACCGGTGTTACACATACCGGGCACCCCGGCCCATGTACCATTGTTATTTTCTCCGGCAGCATATCCAGAATCCCGTTCTTCACGAGGCTATGGGTCTGGCCGCCACAGATCTCCATGATCTTCCACGACTTTGTAGTCACCTTGTGGATCTGCTCCAGGTATTCACGGACCATTTCCGGATCGCGGTATTCGCTGAGGTATTTCATATTAGTAATTGATTTGAATGAGTGGTGAATGTTTACTCACTACTCACTTTTGACTACTCACTGATTTCGTCCACTTCTCCCATCGCCTTCAGGTATTCAAAGGTCTGCCGGGCCTCGTCCTCATCCACCCGACCGATGGCTACCCCTACATGCACCAGCACATAGTCACCCACCTGTGCTTCGGGTACCATAGACAGATTGATCTCTTTGGTGATACCGCCAAATGATACTTTTCCCTGGCGGAAGGTGTCATCTAACTGACCGGTGATGGATAATAATTTACCCGGAATGGCTAAGCACATGAGTTGATTTTTGTCAGTGGTTTAATAATAAATGATCTTTTGAAAAGACAGCGTTGTTCTTATCCATCAGCGCGGCATAAGCCAATTGGCCAAAACCGATGCATTCGTCATTGGGGCTCAGCTGCCGGTGGAAGTATAATTTATATTCATCCTGTAAAAGTGTACTGATCAGTTCCACCAGAAACGCATTCTGGAAAACACCACCGCTGAATGCGATTTTTGTTGCACCGGCCCTGATGGCAACATTCCTGACCAATACAGCCAGTGATACAAAAACCTTTCGGGCTATTTCCCGGGTTGCTGTTTTTTCCTTCATGTCCAACAAAAGTTCATGTATCATGCCAGACCAATCCAGCCGGTGCTTATTGATCACGATCGGGTAGTAATCCATGCCGGTTGATTTACACGAGCGTGCTAACGCTTCAAGCTTCATGGCCGCTTCACCTTCATAGCTGTTGATGGACTGTATCCTCAGCATCGCGGCAATGCCATCCAGCAAACGTCCCATACTGGAGGTCAGCAGTTCCTGTTTCTGCTGCAGCAGTTTGATATAATATTCCCTTTCTGTCGGGGAGAATAAGTCCTTTATCTGCATCAGCTGCTCCATATTACCCCGCAGCAGGGAGACCGCACTGACCCGCGGTTCTTTACTCATCTTATCACCCAGTAACTGGGGGAAATAGTCCAGATGCATATAGCGTTCCATTTCACCATCCTCCAGCAAAAAGAATTCACCGCCCCATATCTGGTCATCTTCCCCATATCCGGTGCCATCCCAAACTACGCCCAGTATCTTTTCGCTGCTGTTCAGAATATCATTTTCAGCCAATACTGCAGCAAAATGGGCTTTGTGGTGTTGTATCGGGGTCACCGGAATATTCCATTCTTCGCCCAATTCCTTTCCCTTCTGTGAAACAAAATAATTTGGATGACTGTCAATTAACAGGCGCTCCGGGCTGAATTGTAACAGTTGCTGCAGATGTGCGAGTGTAAAGTTGAAACTGACCTGGCTTTCATAATTCGCCTGATCACCCAGGTATTGACTGACATAAATAGAATGGCCGGTACTGATGGCGAATGCACTTTTCAGTTCCGCTCCCATAGCTAATGTGGGTTGGCTGTTCAGAAAGGGGGCTGGAAAATAATTCGGAGCAAGTCCCCTGGAGCGACGTAAAATGATCGGATGATTGGAATGTCTGGCGAACTGCATCACACTGTCATCCTGTGGTGCTGCAATGTCACGCTCAAAACTGATAATAAAATCAGCGTACTCGGTCAGCCATAGCAACGCATCTTCATCGGTATAAATAATAGGGGATCCGCTCAGGTTTCCACTGGTGGCCACCAACGGTTTATTCCACCCTGCCGCAATGAGGGCCAGCAGCCCTGTATAGGGGAGGAGAGCGCCGATCTTGCCCAGCCCCGGGGCAATGGCTTCGGTACAAAGACCCGACGCAGGTTCTTCCCTCAGTTCACATAATACAATCGGTGCCTGTCTGCTCAGTAAAGCCTGTTTTTCTTTTTCAGTGATCACCAGATCTTCTTCTGCTTTTTCAATGGATGGATACATGACCGCAAATGGCCTTGCTGGCCGGTGCTTCCGCTCCCGTAAGGTAGTGACCGAATAATGTTTGGTTGCATCACAGATCAGCAGGTATCCGCCGATTCCTTTTACGGCCAGTATATGGCCATGTTTCAATGATTCCAGTGCAATAAGGAGAATGCTCTCCGGGTCTTTGGATATTTCCACTCCATTGTTATCGAAAAGATGCATGGGGATCGCGCAGTCCGGACAGGAATTTGTCTGACTGTAGTGGCGCTGATCATGGATATCATTGTACTCCTTTTTGCAGGAAGGACACATTTCCATTTCGGCCATTGTGGTTTTCGGCCGGTCGTAGGGCAAACCAGTGATGATCGAGTACCGCGGACCGCATTCCAGACAGGTCGTAAAGGAGTATTGAAACCGCTTATTTTCCGGGTCTGTTATTTCTTTCCGGCAATCAGGACATATAGCAATATCGGGTGTAAGCAAAAGATCCGGAGTGGTACTGGCATCGCTTTCTGTTATCCGGAAATCATCAAAGGCCTTATCCGTAGTTATATATAAATGATGTGTTCGTATGATGGCGTTCGCCGGTTGGCAGCAAAGCAGGGAGTTGTAAAAATCATCTGCTGTTTCTTTTGAAGCATTGAATTCTATATGTACCCCGTCATTCCCGTTACTGACCTGTCCATGAAGGCCCATGCGTTCTGCCATCCGGCACACATATGGCCGGAAGCCAACGCCCTGAACCAACCCGCCAATATGTATATGATAGGTGTTCATATAAACAGGATTACGAAAAGATGGCTATACTGTCTCGGGAATCAGCACTTTTTCTTTCAGCCATTGATACCAGGCAGGTAGCCCTTCGCCACTGGTACAACTGACTTCAATGAACTGCAGATTCGGATTGACCTGTCGTGCATAGTCCTTGCATTTTTCCATGCTGAAGGGAACATACGGCAGCAGGTCGGTCTTATTGATAATACACAATGTGGAAGTATGGAACATATCGGGATATTTGATGGGCTTATCATCCCCTTCTGTCACACTGATGATCACTACGCGTTCCTTCTCGCCAAGGTCGAACATCGCCGGGCAAACCAGGTTGCCGACATTTTCTATAAACAGGATCGAGTTTTCGGCGGGTTTCATGCCCTGAACGGCATGCAGGACCATATGGGCATCGAGGTGACAACCTTTGCCGGTATTGATCTGTGCTACTTTAGTGCCCGTGGCATGAATCCGGTCCGCATCCCGGGAGGTTTGCTGATCGCCTTCTATTACATAGCAGGTATACTGTTCTTTCAGATCAGTCAGCGTTCTTTCCAATAATGACGTTTTGCCCGATCCGGGTGAACTGACCAGGTTAAGGGCCAGTATATTCCTGGCGTCGAAGTAACCCCGGTTTCGCTGAGCCAGCATATTATTTTCGTATAAAACGTCTTTCTCCACTTCCACAATGGTCTTGCCGTGTGAATGCGAATGATCATGGTCGTGTTGGTGGGAATGGGAGTCGCAACCGCAGGTAGCACACATAATAATTCGTTTTAGGTTAATGTTTCAGTTGATGACCAGGGATTTCACCCGGAGTTCTTTTCCTTTCAGGATATGTACGAAATGATCGCCGCAAACCGGACAGGGGGCATACAATTGCTGCATCGGGAATACCGCATTGCAGTCCATGCATTTTCCTTCGCCATCAATATGGTTGATCGTTCTTTTTGTTTTTTCCAATAGGGTGGAACGCACTGCCTGTTGCCACGCGAAATCAAATGCCGGCATCTCAATGCCGCTGAGTCCGCCGATCTCGAGTTCTATCTCCTCTACAGTTATTGCATTATTCTTTACCGATTCTTTTTCGGCAATCTGTATTATACTCATCACGATGGACAATTCATGCATCGGTTATTTTTTTGCAGCGGTCATACGGTACCGCTTGAACAGCAATACTCCGATCGCCACTACTGCCAATACAGCGAGGGCGTGCTCCGGCTCAACAAAGTAATGCTGGATCGTAAAG
>CALRQQ020000031.1:0-15192 GCA_943370345.1 Chitinophaga pinensis | reverse complement strand
GAATTTCTGTAGTACGGCCGAAATTGGTGAATACAGTCGAGTCAAGCCGGTATATGATAAATTTCTTTGCAGTCAGCGGCAGATAATCAGACAACGGTGCAGTGGTGAATTCCTCTTTTTCATTGCAGGAAAATAAAGCAACGCTGAGCAGGGTCAACAGACAAAGACGAACTGTGTAGAAAATGCGCATAGGTGGTTTTTCTTTGTTCACGGATATAAATTAATACATAAAGCTACAATCTTATCCCGGGATACATAGCAGCTCTATGTATTATAACGTGATTCAGGGGTATTTATTGCACTGATTATCAGTTGGTAGCCGGCAGCCGGCAGCAGGCAGTCAGCAACTGTAAAGCGAGTTTTTTTATCATTTAAGTAATTGAAAATCAGCAATAAAAATACTAATGAAAATACCTGTCAGGAGGGGCTGTTGACCTGCCTGCCGGCAGGCAGGCTCCCTACTCCCTACTCCTGACTCCCGACTGTATTATTCCTCCGCCGATCACATCCTCTCCCTCATAAAAAACGGCACTTTGTCCCGGGGCGATTCCCTTAACATTTTCATAGAAACGTACTTTCAAACTCCCGTTTTCAGGGTAAAGGTTGGATAAGGCACCACTGTCTTTGTAGCGGATCTTGGTCACCGCTTCCATGCCCGGCGTGAGTTGGTCGTATTTGATCAGGTTCAGTTTTCCGACCGTCATTTCATTTTGCTCCAGGTCCGCTTCATCACCCAGCATCACGGTGTTCTGATCCGGATCGATACGGGTTACGAAAACGGGACGACCCAGTGCAATGTCAAGCCCTTTACGCTGACCGATCGTATAAAATGGATAGCCTTTATGCTGACCTAAAACTTTTCCGGTTTTGTCTATAAAGTTTCCTCCGGCCACTCTTTCTTCGAGTCCGTCCACGCGTCGTTTCAGAAATCCGCGGTAATCGTTATCCGGTACAAAACAGATCTCATAACTCTCGTGCTTCTTGGCCAGTTCCGGGTATCCGAAATCATGTGCCATCTGACGGATCTCTGTTTTACGGTAGGGTCCCAGTGGCAGTAGCGTGCGGCTGAGGAGGTCCTGCTGTAATCCCCAGAGTACATAGCTTTGATCTTTTGTATCATCAATAGCCTTGCTCACCACATAACGGCCATTTTCATGCTGGCGTACTTTGGCATAGTGTCCGGTGGCAATGAATTCACAACCCAATGCATCCGCTCTTTTCAACAGGGCCCGCCATTTGATATGGGTATTACAGAGCACGCAGGGATTGGGGGTACGGCCTGCCAGGTATTCTTCAACAAAGTTTTCAATCACAAAATCGCCAAATTCGTCGCGTATATCAAGTATGTAATGGGCAAATCCATGCTCAACCGCTGCCTGGCGGGCATCATTGAATGAGTCGAGGTTACAACAGCCGGTTTCTTTTTTGCTGCCACCACTGGCGGCATAGTCCCAGGTCTTCATCGTAATACCCACCACTTCATAGCCCTGCTGATTCAGCATCAGGGCGGTAACGGTACTGTCAATACCGCCACTCATCGCTACCAGTACTTTTCCTTTTTGGCTCATAGATTCCTTTTTTTCCGGTTAAATTCCCCGGAAATGAATCTGCAAATATACGCCGAAGTGACGGGTACCGGGTTTCCGAAATGGGTAAAACCTAATACATTGGAAGCCTGTGGTTTTAGTTCATTTTTGGTATCTTCCGGTCTATAACAACCAAGCTATTGTATGAAGAAACTGCTCTTTGCCGCACTGCTCCTTACAGGATTAAGTGCCGCCTCCCAGGACCTCGGTTATTATTTGCCACAACAGGTCAGTTACAATCCCACCATTCCCAAACCCAAAGAAGTGATCTTTCATGAAGTGGGCGAATGGCATGTAACCCATGACCGTCTGGTGAATTATATGCGGGCCATTGCGGCAGCCGCCCCTGACCGTGTAAAACTGGAGCAGATCGGATTTACCTATGAAAGCAGGCCACAGGTATTGCTGATCATCACCTCAAAAAAGAACCATGCCCGGCTGGAAGAGATCCGGCAACAGCATATTAAACTTACCGATCCCTCTGCTTCTGCTGCGTTGAATACAGCAGAAATGCCCATCGTGGTATGGATCGGACATTCTATTCATGGTAACGAACCCAGCGGTGCCAATGCCAGTCTGCTGACGGCTTATTACCTGGCTGCTGCGCAGGGAAAGGAGATTGATGACTTACTCGACAATACCGTGATCCTGCTGGATCCTTCTTTCAATCCGGATGGATTACAACGTTTTTCCACCTGGGCCAATCAGCATAAAAGCAAGAACCTGGTAAGTGACCCCAATTCAAGGGAGTACAATGAAGTGTGGCCCGGCGGCCGGTTTAATCACTACTGGTTTGATCTTAACCGCGATTGGTTGCCGGCCGTACATCCGGAGAGTCAGAACAGGCTGACCTGGTTTCACCGCTGGAAGCCTAATATTCTGACCGACCATCATGAACAGGGTAGTAATGCGAGTTTCTTTTTTCAGCCCGGGGTTCCCTCACGCGTGAATCCGCTGACCCCGGATAAGAACCAGGAGTTGACAGGCAAACTCGGAAAATACCACGCTAAAAATCTGGATAAGATCGGCTCCTTCTATTTCACCAAAGAGAACTATGATGATTTTTATTACGGTAAAGGATCCACCTACCCGGATGTGAACGGTGCGATCGGTATTTTATTTGAACAGGGTTCTTCCCGGGGACATTTACAGGAAACCACGAATGGCCTGCTCAGTTTTCCATTCACCATCCGCAATCAGTTTGTTACAGCATTATCCACACTGGATGGTGCCAGGGAACTCCGTAAGGAATTCCTCGATTACCAGCGGGAATTCTATAAGCAGGCATCAGCCCGTGCAGCAGCGTATCCTGTGAAAGGATATGTATTCGGTGATAAAAACGACAACGCCAAAACCTACCGGTTCATTGAAATGCTGAAGCGTCACCAGATTGAAGTGAATCAGTTACCGGATAGCTGGAAGGATGCAGAGTTTGAAAAAGGTGCTGCTTACCTGGTGACATTGAATCAGCCGCAGCACAGCCTTATCAGGGGCATTTTTGACCGCACGCTTGACTATAAGGACAGTATCTTTTATGACATCACTTCCTGGACTATGCCGCTGGCGTATGGGTTACCTTACCGGGAGGTCAGCACGTCAGTAATCCCCGGAGAAAAACTGACTGATATTCCATGGCCAGCACAAAAGATAAATGGCGGGAAGTCGGATTATGCCTATATCATGCAGTGGGAAGAATTGTATGCACCGGCTGCTCTGAATGAGTTATTAAATGCCGGCTATAATGTAAAAGTGGCAACACGACCCTTTGAGATCTCTGTATCCGGAGGATTGAAAAAGTTCAATCCGGGAACTATCATTATTTCGGTGCATATGCAGACGGAAAGCAGTGAAGCTGTTTTTGCCCGAGTGAGTGCAGTGACCGAGAAATACAAAGTGATCTGCTGGTCTCTCTCTTCCGGAAACTCCAGCAATGGCCCGGATCTGGGAAGTGCCAAACAGGTTACCGTATCACGTCCTTCAATTGCCATGATCACCGGGCCGGGTGTTAATGCATTGGATGCCGGGGAGATCTGGCATTTGCTGGATCAGCGGATGAATATGACCTCCACTCATCTTGAACCATCCATATTCAACCGGGTGGAACTGAACCGGTATAATACGATCATTCTGGCTGCAGGCACTTATGGGGACCTGAATAAGGATAAACTCAAAGCCTGGGTACAGGCGGGTGGCACATTGATCCTTACAGAAGAAGCAGTGACCTGGGCCGCACAGAATGGGATCACAGATGTAAAGTTTAAAAAAGCAAAAGCGCCGGTGGACAGCGCCCAGCGGGTACCCTATGCGGAAAGGGAAGAGATCGACGGAGCACAGCAGATCTATGGCGGCATATTTGGCGCAGAAGCTGATCTGACACATCCGCTGGCCTTTGGGTACAATCAAAAAACGATCAGCCTGTTCAAGGCCAATAAGGTATTCATGGAGAAAAGCAAGAACCCATATGCCACCCCTTTCTTTTATGGGGCCAAACCTTTACAAAGTGGCTGGGTAAGCCAGCAGAACGGCGAGGCCATTAAGAATTCTGCGGCTGTGATCGTCAATACAGTAGGCAATGGCCGGGTGATCAACATTGCGGATAATCCCAATCTCAGGGCCTTCTGGCTGGGGGGGACCAAACTGTTCATGAATGCCGTATTCTTTGGCCGGATCATTGATGCAGCCAGTGGGCGGACGGAGGAATAAACTGGGGAAAAAAACGGTAAAAACGGGGTGTAAAACCCATTTCCGGATTATCGAATAGGCTTATTTTCGTTTTCCTATTAATATTTACGTACAACTAAAATTGAGCACTATGATTAAAATGCAGGTTATTGGAAATCTAGGAAAAGACTGTGTAGTAAACACCGTCAACGGAAAAAACGTCATCAACTTTACAGTGGCCCATACGGAAAAGTATAAGGACAGTCAGGGCAATATGCAGGAAAAAACCACCTGGGTGGATTGTGCTTACTGGACTGACCGGACAACAGTGGCCCAGTACCTGACCAAAGGGAAGCAGATTTATGCAGAAGGGCAACCGGAAGTTCGTTCCTTCCAGCGCCAGGATGGTACTGCTGGTGCCTCCCTCTCTATGCGGGTAAGAGAAGTACAGTTGCTGGGTGGTCGTGGAGAAGCGGGCAGTGGTCCCTCTTCGTATCCGCCTTCATCTTCGGCTGCACCTGCATCTAATTCAGGAGGTACTATGTCTTCCGGCAACGAGCCTGTGGATGATTTGCCATTCTAAAAGAACAGATACCAAATTTGCAAGTGCCCCGGATTTTTTCGGGGCACTTTTATTTTTACACACCGAATCCATTAACTTACAAGTATGAAAAAATGGCTGTTATTTGTATTTATCATACTTCCATTTTATGGTTTTTCACAGCGGATGGTCCGTATGACCCATACAGAAGTACTGGTGATCGGCGGAGGAGCGGGAGGTACCGCTGCTGCGATTCAATGTGCAAGAATGGGCGTAAAGACGATACTGGTTGAACCGACCACTATGTTGGGTGGAATGCTGACAGCTGCTGGTGTAAGTTGTACCGATGGTAATGACCAATTACCTTCCGGCCTGTGGGAAGAGTTTCGCCAGGCTTTATATACACATTATGGGCGCAAGCGACTGAATACCGGTTGGGTCAGTAATACCAATTTTGAACCGCATGTGGCAGATAGCATTTTTAAAGCATGGGCTTCCCGGGAAAAGAACCTGACAGTTTATTTTGAAGAACAATTTGATCACATTCTTAAGCAGGGGAATAAAATTACAGGAGCTGTTTTCCGGAATCAGTTTAATACGGCCGCTTTGAAAATTAAAGCTTCGGTCGTGATTGATGGCACCGAACTGGGTGATGTCTTTGCGGCTGCAGGAGCTGCCTATGACCTGGGTATGGATGATCCGCTGATCAGTGGGGAGAAAGAAGCAAGGATTAAAAATGATATTATCCAGGACCTGACATGGGCTGCTGTTTTAAAGGACTATGGTCAGGGTACAGATAAGACCATTGCCCGTCCGGAAGGCTATGATTCCACCTTGTATTTCTGTACCTGTACTGATGCACCTTGTCAGGACAAACCCTGGAACGGTGATAAAATGAAAATGCTGAACTATGGGAAACTGCCGCGTAGCCCGGGTGCGAAATATGACAAGTACATGCTCAACTGGCCGCCGCATGGGAATGATATTTACCTGAATGTGGTAGAGAAAAGTTACGAACAACGAGTTTTGAGTTACGAGCAGGCAAAGTTGCACACGCTGGGATTTATTTATTTTATGCAGACTACATTAGGGATGAAGAATATTGGATTGGCAGATGATGAATTGGATGGAGGACTGGCGCTGATACCGTATAACCGGGAAGGCCGGCGGGTAAAAGGAGTGGTGCGGATGAATATCAATCATATTAAAAATCCATACGATTATACTTTATACAGAACGGGGATTTCGGTAGGCGATTATCCGGTGGATCATCATCATGCGCGGTATCCGGGTAAAGTACCGGAGATTGAATTCCCTCCCATTCCTTCTTTTAATGTGCCGCTGGGTGCTTTAATTCCGGAGAAGATGGATGGTCTGATTGTTTGCGAAAAAGGAATTTCGGTGACTAATATCGTAAATGGTACCACGCGCTTACAACCGGTGGTGATGCTGACCGGACAGGGTGC
This sequence comes from Chitinophaga pinensis, assembly GCA_943370345.1. Classification (GTDB taxonomy): domain Bacteria; phylum Bacteroidota; class Bacteroidia; order Chitinophagales; family Chitinophagaceae; genus JJ008. The sequence goes on along the minus strand of CALRQQ020000031.1, from coordinate 8,938 downwards.
AGGCGTGCTGGCTGCCCTGAGTATTAAACAGAAGAAGAAAGTAAGAGAAGTACCGGTAAGAATGGTACAGAAAGAATTACTGAAAGCAAAAGCATACCTGATGCCCTTTGTGGATGTCAAACAAGATGATCCGGCTTGGGAACAGGTACAACGGGTGGGAGTGACAGGTATTTTAAAAGGAACAGGCAAAGCGGAAGGGTGGGGAAATAAGATGTTTTTTTATCCGGATAGTATGATCACTGAAAAAGAGCTTGCTGCCGGGCTTATGCAATTTGAAAAGAAATTTCCCGGGGCAAAATATGCAGGCGAATCGTATGTGTCAATCGAAAGGGCCTGGGATATGATGGTAGAGTTGCAGCATATGGTTAGGTTCGGCATTGGTATACCTCATAAATATCCTTCAGTTGTGCCAAATGAATGGAAGCTGGTGCTGAAATCGGGTCTCGGAGAAGAAGTGACGGACGGAAAAAGGTTGATCACCCGCAGAGAATTAGCGGTTCTGATAACCGGACTGGCCCAACAACCCTTTTTACTGCCGGCTGGTGTAAATGGAGAAATTTTGATCAATTAAATTATCGGGTATGAGAAAAGTATTCTTATTAAGTTTATTCAGTTTGTCATTGGTTGGTTCATTTTGCCAGCAGCGGTTAACGCAAGACTGGAAGTTATCCATCCAGACCTGGACTTTTCATAAATACTCCTTTCTTGAGTCTGTTGATAAAGCAGATAGTTTAGGTATCCGTTTTTTAGAAGTATATCCCGGTCAGAAGATCGGAGGTGCGATACCCGGCATCTTCAGCTATCAGTTAGGAAAAGAGGAGCGTGATAAGATCAAACAATACCTGCGGTATAAAAAAGTAAAAGTGATCGCCATCGGGGTTGTGGACAAATATTATTACACCAAAGAGAACCTGGATAATTTCTTTGAATTTGCCCGATATATGGAGATCCCGTTTATCACAGCAGAGCCGGAATGGCAGGATCTGGATGAATTCAATCGCTTAGCCATTAAGTATAAAGTGAAAGTGGCTCTCCACTGTCATCCCAAACCCGCCAGTCATTACTGGCACCCGGACTCTACGGTTAAAGCGATGCAGGGCCGGTCCCATATCGGTGCCTGGCCCGACCTTGGTCACTGGGCCCGAAACGGGGTGAATGTGGTGGAAGGGTTAAAGAAAATGAAGGGCAAACTCTGGGGCATGCATTTTAAAGATATCCGGGAGTTTGATAACGTGAACGCCATTGATACCATTTTCGGTAAAGGAGTATGTGATCTTCCTGCCGTCATGAAGGAAATGAAGAAACAGGGATTCAATGGAGTGGTAACAATGGAGTATGAAGTACATGAGGAGGATAATATGAGCGATCTCAGGGAGTGTATGTTGTACTATGAAGAGCAGCGGAGGAGGATGGGAGTCAGGAGTCAGGAGTAAGGAGTCGGGAGTAAGTACAAAGTACTTATCAGCCTGCCTGCCCCGCCAAATGCGGGGAGCTTGCCGAAGGATGGTTCGATAAACTCACCATGACAACGGTTGTCAGCCTGCCTGCCCCGCCAAATTCGGGGAGCTTGCCGAAGGATGATATCCAGTTGGTATAAACAGTCATTACAGGTTAAATAAATTATTATGGCAGACAGAAGAAAATTCCTGAAACAACTGGGCGCTTCGGTAATTGCCGGATCGGCTATTTCATTGCAGGGTAATGCAAGTGAATCGTATATAGAACAACGAAGACTATTGGTGGAAAGGAAGTCATCATTAGCAGACCGGATCAATATTGCCTGTATTGGCATGGGCATCATGGGGCAGCGGAATGTAAAGACGGCTTTACAGGTGCCCGGTGTGGAGTTGGTGGCCGTATGCGACTTGTATAAAGGCAGGCTGGACAGAAGCCGCGAGTTATTTGGAAAAGATCTGTTTGTAACGCAGGACTATAAAGAGATACTTGTCCGTAAGGATATTGATGAGGTGATCATAGCCACTTCTGATCAATGGCATGATAAAATTTCCATCGATGCGATGAAAGCGGGTAAAGCGGTGTATTGTGAAAAGCCGATGGTACATCAGTTGAACCAGGGCTGGCCCGTGATCAATGTACAAAAACAAACCGGGGCTATAATGCAGGTGGGGAGTCAGCGGGTCAGCAGTGTGGCCTATGCCAAAGCAAAAGAACTCTATACAGCAGGGGAGATCGGGCAGTTGAATTGTATAGAAGCTTCTTTTGATCGTCATACTGCCATGGGTGCCTGGCAGTACACCATGCCATTGGATGCGTCCGTGGATACCATTGCCTGGAGAAAATACTTTAAAGACGGGAAGTCCCCTGACTTCGATCCCAAACGCTTTTTCTGGTGGAGAAATTATAAGGAATACGGCACCGGGGTGGCGGGGGATCTCTTTGTTCACCTGCTCTCAGGTATTCATTTCCTGACGGATTCAAAAGGTCCTTCCCGGATTTATGCAACCGGCGACCTGGGCTATTGGAAAGATGGACGTAATGTACCGGATGTAATGACCGGTGTAATGGAGTACAAAGCCTGTAAGGAGCACCCGGCTTTCCAGGTATTATTAAAAGTAAACCTGGCCAGCGGCGCGGAGAAAGTAGAGAGTGGCAAAGTAAAATTCTATGGTACGGAAGGGATGATCGATTTTGGATGGAATGATTTTGTATTGTACCGTAACAAATTTGCCCCGGCTCCGGGTTACGGTGGCTGGGATGCTTTTGATACTTATTCATTGTCCATGCAGGGGAAGATCAAGGAAGCATATCAAAAGAAATATGCCGGGAAAATAACCGCTGACCTTCCAGCCATCAAATTTACCGCTCCGGATGACTATGATGACCGGCTGGATCATTTTATTCATTTCTTTGATTCCGTCCGGAATAAAAAGCCCGTGGTAGAAGATGCCTCTTTCGGCTTCCGGGCTGCTGCACCCTGTCTGGCATGTAATGAAAGTTATTTTCAGGGGAAAGTGATTCATTGGGATGGGGAGGGGATGAAGTTAAAAGGTTGATAAGTTTACAGGTTTACAATGTGGGTTCTCAGGAGACTGACCTGTCAACTAGTTAACGGATCAACCGTATCTTTGTCCTATGTCTTCCACGCACTATACCTATCAACAACTCTGCTCCTTTTCCGAAAACATATTCAAAAGCATTGGCTGCAGTGATGAACATGCGGCAATTGCTACAAAGACCCTGTTATCTGCAGATCTCAGGGGCATCGATTCGCATGGCATCGCCCGCCTGAGCGGCTATGTACGTTTATGGGAAGCCAAACGGGTGAATGCTGCTCCGGATATTAAGATCATTCATGAAACACCGTCAACCGCAGTGGTGGATGGTGATAGCGGATTGGGATTGGTCGTGGCTCCCTTTGCCATGAAGATCGCCATTGAAAAAGCAAAGCAGGTAGGAACGGGTTGGGTGAGTGTTCAACACAGTAATCACTTCGGTATTGCCGGTTACCATGCCATGATGGCCCTGGAACACGATATGATCGGAATAGCCATGACCAATGCGAGTCCATTAGTGGCTCCCACTTTTTCCATCGACAAGATGCTTGGAACGAACCCGATCTGTGTGGCAGCACCCGCCGGCAAGGAACCTGCTTTTGTGGCGGATCTGGCCACTACTACGGCCGCCAATGGTAAACTGGAAATACTCCAGCGCAAGAATGCCGATACACCCGATGGCTGGGTACAGGATGCAGACGGCAATCCGACCAACGATGCCAATATTTTGAAAAAGGGGGGTGCTTTATTGCCACTCGGGGGCGACCGTGAACATGGTTCCCATAAAGGCTATGCACTCGGTGCCATAGTGGATATATTTTCGGCTATTTTGAGTGGCGCCAATTATGCGCCCTGGGTACCGCCATTTCCTGCATATGTACCGATGCCGGCCCAGCAACCGGGTAAGGGGATCGGTCATTTTCTGGGCGCCATGCGGGTGGATGCCTTCCGTCCCGCGGATGAATTTAAAGCCGCCATGGACCACTGGATACAGGGGTTCCGTTCGGCCCGTACCGTACCGGGAGAAGAAAAAGTACTCGTACCGGGCGATCCGGAACGGGAGTATGAAGCAGCGCGGATGACCAATGGCATTCCTTTATTGGAACCGGTGGTTAAAGACTTACAACAGTTAGCACAACGCTTTAGTATCTCTTTCTGATTCCGGAAACGTTACCGTAAAATGACCGCGTCGCCTGTACGAATAATAATTTTTACAGGTATCTTTGCCGCCGCTTACTAATTATCATCCTGAAATTTATGGGAGGGGGGGAAGGCCTTAATACAGCCTGAACCGGTATGCGGTAAAGTGAATGACGGGGAAGTTCCCCATAACTATTAAAACCTGAAAGATGAAAGTAATGAAGTTTGGCGGCACCAGCGTGGGCAAACCGGAAAGGATGCATCATATCGCGGGACTGGTGTCAAATGAGACAGAACCGGTGATTGTGGTATTATCTGCTTTGTCTGGCACCACCAACGCACTGGTAGAGATCGGGGATGCAATTGCCCGTGGTGACCGCAACGGTGCCAAACAATCCATTGATAAACTGGAAGCCCATTACCAGGCTTTTGTAAAAGACCTGGTAAAGAAGGATGAATCACTGGCCAAAGCCAAAGCCATCATTGCCGAGCATTTCGAATTCCTGAATATCATTCTTAAAATTTCTTTCAGTGAAGCCCTGAGTAAAGACATTCTTGCACAGGGAGAGTTATTGTCCACTAAGCTATTCTGTACCTATCTGGAGGAGAAGGGGAAGGATCACCTGTTGCTTCCTGCCCTTGAGTTTATGTCCATCGATCATTATGATGAACCTCAGATCGGGAGTATAAAGGTCAAACTCACCCAGTTGCTTAATCAGCATAAAGGCAATAAAATTTTTGTTACACAAGGTTATATCTGCCGCAATGCCCGTGGTGAAGTAGATAACCTGAAACGTGGCGGAAGTGATTACTCCGCTTCACTGATCGCAGCGGCGATCAATGCCTCGGTCTGCGAGATCTGGACAGATATCGACGGGATGCACAACAATGATCCACGGGTGGTGAAGAAGACCGTGCCCATTGAACAAATGAGTTTTGAGGAAGCAGCGGAGCTGGCCTATTTCGGCGCCAAGATCCTGCACCCGGCTTCGATCTGGCCCGCGCAATTATACAAGATCCCGGTAAAATTGCTGAACACCATGGAGCCAAAGGCCAAGGGTACCCTGATCACTGAAGAAGCGGGAAGTGTGGGTGTAAAAGCGGTGGCTGCAAAAGACAATATCATTGCCATTCGCATCAAGAGCAGCCGGATGTTGCTGGCCTATGGCTTTCTCCGGAAGATCTTCGAAGTATTTGAGAAGTACCGCACACCAATAGATATGATCACCACATCAGAAGTGGCGGTATCGCTGACCATTGACAGTGATGTGCATCTTCAGGAAATCCTGAAAGAACTGGAGCCCTTTGGTACTACTGAAGTGGATAAGAACCAGGTGATCATTTCTGTAGTAGGGAATGAGATCTCTCAAACAGAGGACATAATTAAGAAACTCTTCGGCTCTATTGTGAATATTCCGGTACGTATGGTGAGCTATGGAGGTAGCCCGCATAATATTTCACTGCTCACGGATGCCGGGCATAAAGTACAGATCTTACAGCAGCTGAATAAGGGGATGTTCGGACTGGAATAAAAAAACCGCCCTCTCAGGCGGTTCTTGAAAACAGTTGGTATTTGCTTAAATGATCAGCAGCGCATCTCCATAGCTGAAGAAACGATACTTATCCTTGATCGCTTTTTTATAAGCTTCCATCGCCAGCTCATACCCGGCAAAAGCACAGGTCATGATCAGCAGGCTGGTCTTCGGCAGGTGGAAGTTGGTAACCAGTGAATCCGCGATGCTGAATTCATACGGAGGGTGAATAAACATATTCGTCCATCCTTCAGACGGTTTCAGTAATTTTTGCGCGGTGAAAGACGATTCCAGTGCACGCATCGTGGTAGTGCCTACAGAACAAACACGATGACCGTATTCTTTCGCACGGTTCACCACTTTACAGGCGGTCTCATCAATATTATAATATTCCGCATCCATTTTATGTTTGCTGAGGTCCTCCACTTCGATCGGGCGGAATGTACCGAGACCGGTATGCAGGGTTACTTCCGCAAAACGAATGCCTTTGATCTCCAGACGCTTGATCAGTTCACGGCTGAAGTGTAAACCGGCGGTGGGTGCCGCTACCGCTCCTTCATGCTTTGCATAAACGGTCTGGTAACGCTCTTTATCTTCTTCGTCGGGTTTGCGTTTGATGTATTTAGGAAGAGGAGTTTCGCCGAGTTTCTCCAGTTGAGCGCGGAAATCTTCTTCAGAACCTTCCCAGAGGAAACGGATCGTACGGCCACGGCTGGTGGTATTGTCAATTACTTCCGCTACCAGGTCTTCCTGATCGCCAAAGTAGAGCTTGTTGCCCACACGGATCTTCCTTGCGGGATCAACGATTACATCCCAAAGACGATTGGGCTTGTTCAGTTCACGGAGCAGGAAAACTTCGATCTTGGCACCCGTTTTTTCTTTACGTCCATACATACGGGCGGGGAACACTTTGGTATTGTTCACCACAAAGCAATCCTTGTCATCAAAATAATCCATGATGTCGCGGAAGTACTTGTTTTCGATTTCCCCGGTGTGACGATGCACCACCATCATGCGGGAATCTTCACGTCTTTTAGTGGGGGTCTGTGCAATAAGGTTCAGGGGAAGGTCGAATCGGAATTGTGAAAGCTTCATGAGTGTTTGGGTTTAGTACGATAGTCTCATGACGCAAACCTGGCTCAACGCCGGGGCTCTTCCTTGCCGGCCTTACGGCGCCGGGTCTGGTCAAAGCGACTGTTCAATACCGCTGGATATGCTCCTTTGGCGGCGGGCAAAATTACGTTTTTTTAAGCAATTCCGGGCATTTATCTCAGCAGGCTCCGGACCCGGGACCGGGTTGTAAAATTCCAGTTACCTCCCTCATACTGATGATTTTATGCTTTTATTGGGTTTCGGCATCTTACATTTGTTTATCATAAAAAGTCCCGGCATTTCCGGAATCCCCCAATATGAAGCGTCTAACCTTATGCCTTTTTTCTGCCTTTTCGGTGTTCATGCTCCACGCACAGACGGTAAAAAAGGAAAAAAAATACCCCAGTATTCTTTGGGAGATCACCGGTAACGGGGTTAAAAAACCTTCCTATCTGATCGGTACCATGCATGTCAGCAGTAAGATGGCCTTCAACCTGCCGGACTCTTTTTACCTCGCCATAAAAAGTGCACAGGTAGTGGCCCTGGAAACCAATCCGGAAACCTGGCAGGAAGATATGAGCAAGTATGATCTGGATGGAGGGCTGCGGGGCAGCAATAACCGGTGGGGAGGGGAGATGTCGGTTCCTGCCGATTACCTCAGTATTAAAACGCTAAAGTTTTTCAAGTATGATGGAAAGCTGGAGCGATCCATGTTCAGTAACCCATCCGCGATCAATAATCTGCTATACCGGAGTTACGGAAATGAATCGGCCGATTTTGAGGAAGATACCTACCTGGATATGTATATCTACCAGTGCGGGAAAAAATGGGGCAAGAAAGTGGCCGGCGTTGAAGATTATGGTGAAAGTATGCGACTGATGATGGAAGCCTATAAAGATGCATCCAAAGATAAAGACAGGAAAGAACGCAGTTACGGGGATATGGATGAGGAATACTCCTCCGATAAATTGCAGGAGGCCTACCGTAAGGGCGATCTTGACCTGCTGGATTCGATCAATGTCTATAATAGTATTTCAACGGCATTTGATGAAAAATTCCTGTACCGGCGGAATGAGATACAGGCAGGTTCAATCGATTCGATCATCAGGTCAGGCAGTATCCTCTTTGTAGGGGTAGGGGCAGCACATCTGCCTGGCGATCGTGGTGTGATCGAAATGTTGCGGGCAAAAGGGTATAAACTCCGCCCGGTGAAAATGGGTGAACGGGCCAGTAAGACCAAGGACCTGGTAGATAAACTTCGGGTGCCCGTGGAGTTCAGGACCACGCAATCAGACGATGGTTTCTTCAAAGTGGATATTCCCGGTAAGTTCTACAAGACGGGCGAGGATGCCGCCCTTGACCAGCAACAGTATGCGGATATGGCCAATGGCAGTTATTACATGGTCACCCGTGTCATGACGAATGCCTGGATGTGGAATAACAGCCCGGATGATGTATTGAAAAAAGTGGACAGCCTGTTGTATGAGAATATTCCCGGCAAGATCATATCAAGAATACCGGTGGTCAGGAACGGATATAAGGGTTATGATATTGTAAACCGTACCCGTCGCGGCGACCTGCAACGGTATCATATTTTCGTAACGCCTTTTGAAGTCCTTTTCTTTAAAATGAGCGGCAACAGTGATTATGTAAAATCCGGGGATGAGGCCCGCCGTTTTTTCGGAAGTATACAGCTGAAGGAATATAAGCCTGCCACCGAACCTCCGGTCAGCTGGAAAAAGTTTTCACCCTCCTATGGTGGTTTTTCTGTCGATCTCCCGCACCTGCCTTATACAGGAAATGATGGCAGCTGGATCTATGATGCCGAAGATAAAAGTACGGGGACCCAGTACAGGGTCATCCGTTCGGATATCCATAATTATGGTTTTGCCGAAGAGGACACATTTGATCTGGCCCTTATGGAAGAGAGTTTTATGGCCTCTGAATTCATAGACAGTGCCATACAAAGAAAGCAAACATCTTATAGAGGATATCCTGCATTGGACGCAACGTTCCGTGATAAACAAGGGGGCTTGTTTGATGTGCGTTTCCTGATCCAGGGACCCCATTATTACACGCTGGTGGCTCATGGCCGGCAGGAGCAACCGGAAATGCAGCGTTTTCTCCAGTCATTTGAGATCAAACCCCTGCAATACCGGG
>CALRQQ020000030.1:0-15296 GCA_943370345.1 Chitinophaga pinensis | reverse complement strand
AGCACGGCACAGATCGGCATGGAACTCCGTACCGCAGTATTCGGTAAAGAAGTGAGTAAGATCAAAGACGGGGAAGATGAATATAAGATCCAGCTGCGTCACCGCGAAGATCTGCGTAATGATGTGACCGGTCTGATGAATATGCGGATCACCTTTATGGATATGAATACCATGCAGGTGAAATCCCTGCCGCTGAGTTCAGTGGCAACCGTAGAGTACACCAACTCTGCCGGGGGTATCAAACGGAAGAATGTAAAAAGAACGATACAGCTGCAAAGTAACGTGCTGGACCTGACCATGGTGGCGCCGATCAATGCACAATTGCAGATGCGGATCAAGGAATTCAAAGAACAGAACGCCGTTCCGGCAGATGTGACCATTAAACTGAGCGGACAAAGCGAACAGGAACAGGAAACCCAGTCATTCCTTGGAAAAGCTATGATCATCTCACTGGTCCTGATCTTCTTTATCCTGATCCTTCAGTTCAACAGTATGAGTAAACCCTTTATCGTACTCACGGAGATCTTCTTCTCCATCATCGGGGTATTGCTGGGTTATGCATTAACCGGCATGACGATCGCTACGATCATGATGGGTGTGGGTATCATTGGACTGGCCGGTATCGTGATCAAGAATGGTATCCTGCTGATCGAATTCACGGATGAACTCCGTTCACGCGGTATGCGTACCCGTGAAGCCGCTATCCAGGCGGGTAAGATCAGGATCATCCCTGTACTGCTGACCGCAGTGGCCACCATCCTGGGATTGTTCCCGCTGGCCGTGGGCATGAACCTCGACTTTGCCGGATTGTTCCAGCACCTGAAACCGAACCTGTTCTTTGGTGGTGACAGTGTGGTGTTCTGGGGCCCCCTGGCCTGGACGATCATCTTCGGGCTGATCTTCTCCTTCTTCCTTACCCTGATCATGGTGCCCAGTATGTACGTGATCGCGGAAAGGCTGAAAAGACCCATGGGAAAATTCTATGGAACCAAATATATCGCGCTGCTCGGCTTTGCGGGACCCTTCTTCTTCATCTTCGTAGGGATCATGTATCTCGGACGGGCATTGCAGGGTAAGAAAGTGTGGTTGGGAAAAATGAAACCGTCGCCGGCGAAGCAATGAGTGGTGAGTGGTGAGAGTGAGTAGGGCAGCTAATAATGAAAGGAGCCCTCCGATAACCGGAGGGCTCCTTTTTATTTTTAAATATTCGATCAGTTACTCACCATTCACCACTCACTACTCATTATCAGAATCCTTTCTTCTCAATCACCTTCCCATCCGCATCCAGTTCCACGATCTCATAGCCCAGCTTTTTAATGCCTTCCATGATCCTGGCTTTGTCGCCAACGAGCAGGATATTCATTTTGTCGGGGCTCAGGTATTTTTTTGCGATCTCATCCACCTGTTTTTTGGTCAGGTTGGCGAGTATCTTATTCTGCTGATCAATATAGTTGGCTGGTAAGTTATAATCCAGGATACGGCCGATAAAGCCGGCTTTCTGAAGCCCGGTTTCATACAAAAGAGCATCCCGCTGTCCCAGTGAATTCTTCATGAATGTCAATTCGGGCTCGGTGATCCCGTTCTCACGGAAGTTCCTGAGTTCTTTCATCACTTCCACTAAGGCACTGTCAGTGGCATCTGCACGGATGCCGGAACTGAATTCAAAATCACCGGTGTATTCATCAGCACTGAATGAACTGCGTGCACCATAGGTCCAGCCTTTGTCTTCCCGGAGATTCAGATTCAGTCGGGAATTGAAGTCTCCTCCCAACCCATAATTCATCAGGCGGGATTTGTAGAAATCACCTGTAGCATCAAAACGCAGACCAGTGGCATAGCCCACACGAAATTGAGATTGTGCGGCTTTAGGAATATCCACGAGGAACACTTTTGATTTATCTACGGTTGAAGCCGGGGCCTTAAGCTCAGGCAGGTTGATCTTTTTCTTCGGCAGTTTATCCAGGAAGGCCAGTTTCGGAAGGATCTCCTGTTGTTTGATATCGCCCACTACGACTACTTTGGTACCCACGCTGGTCATGTAGTTGTTATAGTAGTTTTCGATATCCTGTAGTTTCAGGTTGCTGATCGTATATTCTGTACCATCTTCACTCATGCTCAGGATACTGTTGGGGCCATAGTTGATCCTGGCAAATACGAGGTCCGCCACGGCGGCCGGATCGGCCTTGGCCTGTTTGAATCCCTGTAAACGCTGTTTCTGGATACGGGTAAATGCGGCTTCCGTGAATTTCGGATTGAACATTTTTTCCTGCAACAGTTCCAGTGTTTTGTCCAGGTTCTTTTTCAGACTCTGCACATTAAAAGTGATGCCATCGAAGCTGCTGCTGACGGATACGTTACTGCCCAGTTTCTGCAATTCAACCGCCATTTGTTCAGCCGAATACTTTTTGCTGTCTTCATTCATCATACTGCTGAACATACCGGCCAGTCCTATTTTGGCTGTATCATTGGCCTGCAGCAGGTGACCGCCGGGGATCGTGATGGTCAAAGTCACCGTAGGAATTTCGTTGCTTTCCGTGCCGATCATTTTGATGCCATTCGGCAATTCTTTCTTCCAGAAAGCGGGCACTTTCACTACGGGATTGGGACCGGTGCCCGGAATTTTGCTGCGGTCAAAATTGTCCCTGGCCTTTTCATATTTCAAACCGGTATAACCATAATCCGGTGCCTGGTATTGGGTGGAATCAATGGTATAGTTATTAGCTGCAGCGATCATGGCTTCCTGCCCTTTCGGCATTACACTCAGGAACACAGCATATTTCCCTTTGATATATTCATTGTACACCCGCATTACATCTTCTTTGGTTACGGATTGATACATCCGGATCAGTTCGGCGATCTTATTGGGATTGCCGGCGAAGGTCTGAAAGGCCGCCAGCTGGGATACTTTGCCGGCTACACTTTGCAGACCGTTGATCTGCTGGGCTTCAATACCGCCTTTGAACTTGGTCACATCTTCATCCGTCACGCCGCGTGCTTCAAATGAGTCGAGTGCCGCACGGAAGAGGCTATCCATTTTTGCCAGCGTTTTGCCAGGAGAAGGAACGAGCTGAAAAGTCAGTTCACCGGCCAGTTCAGAAAGCTGACTGAAAGCACTGGCCTGTACAGCCAGTTGTTTTTTGGTCAGTTGCTGATATAAAACGGAATTCTTTCCCTGTCCGAGTACCTGGGCCAGGCAAGCGAGAGCGCCCATATCCTTATGGTAATTGGGCACGGTAGGATAGGCAATGGACAGCAGGGGAAGTTTTGCATAGTTATCGGTATAGGAAACATACCGGTCGCTGTTCAGTATGGCACGGGGTACCTGTACCGGTTTTACTTCCGGTCCGCGGGGAATAGAACCGTAGTATTTCTCCACCAGTTTCACTACTTCAGCGGGTTTTACATCGCCGCCAATCGTAACCGTCGCGTTGTTGGGTCCATACCAGCGGAGGAAAAAGTTTTTCAGGTCATTCACATCCACCCGGTTCAGGTCTTCCACATAACCGATGGTCAGCCAGGAGTAGGGGTGTCCATAGGGATACAGGTTGCGGGAAGAGGTTTCGCCGGCCAGTCCGTAAGGACGATTATCATAATTCTGTCCTCGTTCATTCTTTACGGTGGAGCGTTGTACTTCAAATTTCTTTTGTGTCACCGCATCCAGCAGGAAGCCCATGCGGTCAGCTTCGAGCCAGAGCATCTTTTCGAGCTGATTGCTCGGTACGGTTTCATAATAGTTGGTACGGTCGCGGTTGGTACTGCCATTCAGGGTACCACCGGCATCCGATACAATTTTAAAATGCTGTTCATCGGCCACATGGTCACTCCCCTGGAACATCATGTGTTCAAAGAAGTGGGCGAAGCCTGATTTGCCGATCTCTTCACGGGCTGATCCCACGTGATAGGTGACATCCACATGCACTACAGGATCACTATGGTCTTCATGAATGACCAGGGTCAATCCGTTGGGCAAAACATACTTTTCATAAGGGATCACGATCTCGTTTCCCTGTTTGGTTACTTTTTCCACCAGTTTGGTCTGCCCGTTTGCCAGCAGGGCCAGCAAAAAGAAAACGGGGGTCAGTAGCAGGACTCTTTTCATATTGATTTTTTTAGAAATTGCGCTAAGGCATTAAGTACAGGCAAAGTACGGTATAAAACCACTTTCCTTTTGCCATTTATCACTTTCACCGGTAATTTTCCTCCGTTCACGGAAAAGCTGTGCTGCATATTCCGGTCCTGTTTAACTTTGTAAAAAAAATTACTACTATGGCTGAAACACCACGTGTGAATCACGATATTGATTACAAAATATATGGTGAAGAATTACAATTCGTAGAGATCGAACTTGATCCGCAGGAAACGGCTATTGCGGAAAGCGGGGCCATGATGATGATGGAAGATGGCATCCAGATGCAGACCATTTTCGGGGATGGGTCGGCCCAGCAGTCGGGTGGCTTTTTAGGAAAACTGATGAGTGCCGGTAAACGGATACTCACCGGGGAGAGCCTGTTTATGACCGCTTTTACCAATGCGGTCCAGGGAAAAAAGAAAGTGAGCTTTGCAGCACCTTACACCGGCAAGATCATTACACTGGATCTGCAGGAACTGGGCGGAACCATCATCGCACAGAAAGATGCTTTTCTCTGTGCGGCGAAGGGGGTGAGTGTTGGCATTCATTTTCAACGTAAGCTGGGTACGGGTTTATTCGGGGGAGAAGGCTTTATTATGCAAAAACTCGAAGGAGATGGATTTGCCTTCCTTCATGCGGGTGGTTTTATCGTGGAGCGGATATTGAAACCAGGTGAAGTATTGAAAATAGATACGGGTTGCGTGGTAGCCTATACGCCGGATGTCGATTTCGATATCGAGTTTGTACGGGGTATCAAGAATTTCATGTTTGGTGGCGAAGGGTTGTTCTTCGCCCGTATGCAGGGTCCTGGTAAAGTATGGATACAGTCCCTGCCGATCAGTCGTCTTGCCGGTCGTATCATGCAATATGGTACCTATAACCGGAAGGAGGAAGGTAGTTTGCTCGGCGGGATCGGAAATATTTTTGATGGAAGAGAGTAAGGAACAGTGAGTAGCCGGCCTGCCGGCAAAGGCAGGTCGGGAGTCAGCAGACAGGTTTTCGCTGGATGCATGTTTTTTGTGTTTTATGAATGAACATAATTAGTACCGTACTTTCTTATTTATTATTCTTTTATTTTTTATACACCCCGGGGTATTTACTGGCCAGCAGTAATTCATACTCCGGGTTGTTTTTTAGCTGCTGTACCACAAAACGCAGTTCTTCCACATATTCTTCTTTCTGAAAAGCCTGGTCATGTGCCAGTAGTACCAGGTGATCCGGTGTTTTGGTTTTTTTGGCTTCCAGCAGATTATAGATCCGGCGCAGCAATAATGCCGTATCTGCATCGGGGGCAAGGGTTTTGTGATCAAAGGTCCATTCAATATCCCAGCCCATGATGGCATAACCAGCAGCATGCAGGGAGTCGATCGCGGCTTTGCTTTCCGGGATATCCGTATGATCAATACTGTCGATCCGCCAGGCGTTGCGTCCGGGCATACGGGCAATATTATTGGAAAAGCCCAGGAGATCCCGGGATTGGTTGAAGTCGTTGATCACTCCGGCAGGATCTTCATAAAATGATGTGTACCGGTTATGGGCATGACTGTAACTATGATTGCATAGTTCAATGGAATCATCGGCCTTCAGTATTTCCCAGGTTGCTTTTTGCTGCCGGGTGTCCAGCGTATGCTGCCCTACTATAAAAAAACTGGCGGGCACCTGTTCAGTTCTGATCAGTTCGAGCACATTACCTGTGCCTTTATTAGGACCGTCGTCGAAGGTGAGATATATTTTTTTCTTTTTCCGGTTAAGCCGGGCCAGGGAGTCGGTCTTTTTCTGTTGTTGTGCCTTGAGGCCGGTACTGTCCGGACCAGCAGGTGGTAATGTTTTTTTGGCAGGTTGATCGGAACAGGCCGTAAACAAAAATAGCACTACCGGGAAAACGAAAGAAAACAGCGTTTTGGTCAGTCGTTTGGCAGGGTCGCCATCATCGGCGACTGGATAGGGGTTCATAAAGGTTCTGTGGTTTTTTAATTTCCACAATGAAAGTAAGCGGTCATCCGCGGGTTTGCAAGAAGGGGTTGGTTAAAGTTAGATTAAAAGTCCCGAGTCTTTCCTACAGCTTCTTCAACAATATCTTCTTCTGTGAAAAATTATACGCCGCATCCAGCATTTCGAGCAGTTTGGGCCAGTCTTCTTTTTTCACAGTGGTCTGCTTGTAGTGTTTTTTGACCAGGATATTCAGCGTATTGCCTTCCACATTGGCCTGTACGGCAAAAGTGCCGACCGAATTATCAATATTGACATTCAGGCTCTGGATCCCGACCAGTTTGTAACCGGCAGGAATAGAGAAATTAATGATATTCCGGATCGATTCCGGATAGTCCATATACGCATCCACTTCCCGCTTGCGGTCATCCTGAGAGATCCATAACTGATCGCCGATCAGCCCGGGGACAGCCACGAGGAGGTTGTCTCCTGCAATTTTAACCATATCGCCCAATTCGAATTTGTTGGTATAATTCAGTTCCTGTTTGCGCCAGTTACGGCCATCCGAATTAAGGGTGAACTCAGTATAGGCCGTAAGATTTTCAAAGTCATCATCCAGCTCTTTCTTCATGGTTTCCAGTTTGCGGGTCTTGTCTTCCTTTTTCCGCTCCCGGAGTTTTTCTTCATAACTGTCCAGTACAGCCCCTTTCATACTGGCCCTGACATCATCTTCCCCGCCATAACTTCGATGGTCATCATCAAAGGCTGTGGTGTAGACGAGGCCCTGGTAATTGTATTTCTTCTTGGCAAGACCTGTAGCCGCCCGTTGCAGCACCACCTGCATATTCCGGGTAGCGGTATCCATGGAGGCGGTGATGGTGTTGGTCGTGATATTTTCCTCGGCCTTGGTTGCCGGCAATATGATTTCGGTGGCCGTCGGATTCTTACCGAGATTGATGATATAAGCGGGGGTATTCAGGAATTCTTCCTTGAAGTCATAGGGGTTCGAAAAGATAGTGGCATTAAAAATGAATTTGTCCTTCACTTTTACCATCCACTCCGGTTCGGTCCGGAAAATGATATCACCGGGTTTGGTCAGGGTAAGCGGGGAGGTGACCACCAGGCTGTATGGAATATTGCGCAGCTCAAGACATTGGGTCAGGCAGGAAGCGAAGAGTTCACTGGAAAATCCGTTGGCCCGGTAAAACGACATGTGTCGCAGAATATAATAGGTCTTCTGGATAAAATCCTCTTCCCGCATATCCGCATAGCCCACTTGTTTCAGGTAGGCTTTGGCCATGGAATAATACATCGAACCATCCAGCCGGTTATATAAATGGTTCATTTTTTTTGCCAGTTCATCGGGCGTGATCGTTTGTTTCAGTTCCCCCCGGTCGCCGATAAAAAGATCGGAGCGGTTCTCACTGCGGGAAAAAACGATCTGGAATTTCAGCATAGGGAATTCGATCATACGGTTCACCCATTTGGTATCCGGTATCTTTTCACGGTTCCGGTCTTCCCAGCTGTATTCGGCATTGGTATTCCCGGTTTCCTTGAAAGCGGGAGCCCCCATGGTGGATTTTGAATTGACGAACGAGTTATTGTCCGTGTCGATCTCAAATTTCTGACTCAGTACCGGGTATTCACGGGTGCAGACAAAATAGATCGGATCGAATTCGATATAGCTCATCTTTTTCACGGTGTTATCGTCATAAAAGATGGTGCCATAATCAATGATGTCGCCCGGGTCCAGATCGGGTATCGCTATCTTATAAAAGATCACCCGGCTCTTGCTTTTATCAAGGTATGTACTGGCCTTGCCGATATAAGGTGTAAAAGTAGATGGTACATCGTCATTGTCCTCCACATACACCGCATTCCGGAGCGATACATCCTGAACGGAGCCATTGGCCTTGATCACTTTGATGCCGGCGCCGTCATAGGCGGAACCGATCCGGAAGTAAACGGAAGAATAACTGTTTACCGCATCCCGGTCATTCAGTTTGATCCGGCGACGGGTGATCTCATACACGGCGAGTTTATTGGCATCCTTATCAAAGGAAAATCGGGTCTTCTGGGCAAGGATCACCCCGCTTTCCTCTTTCCATTTATCCGGTATAGCTGTAGCGGAAAAATCAGGATCCGCATCATCCCATACGGGTTTCATGTTCCGGGCGATGGCTTCGAGCTTGGAGGGGCTGAAGGTATCGTCGTCCTGCGCAAATGTTGCTAAGGATGCAGTTAATAAGCAAATTGTGATTAATCTCTTCATAAAAGGGTTGTTTCAAATTTTTCCCGCAAAGCCAAAAAGACTTATCCTTAATGGCATCGTCATTTTAATATGTCAAGCACGCAAAGGGACAAACTACATTTATCAGATACATTAACATGTTCAAATACTGTCTAATAACAAAAGAGCAATTCAACTTTCGGATTTCCTTAAAAAGGCTTCGCGGGTAATCTTTTCCCGTTAATCCAACATAACTTTTTACTTAATGGCAACGTCATTTCTTCTACAATCCATTTACCTTCCATAATAATATCCGATCTGAATGCCTTATCCAGTTTAGAAGATTTGTAAGGAACAGCGATCTCTTGTTGTCTACTATAAATAATACCACGTTCGTTCAACTCATAAGCAAAAGCAGATTCACATACGCTTTCTGGTAAACCCGGTCCTAAGATCTTATGAACTGTATAGGCAATATCTACTGCTATTTTAGCCAATTCATTTTCACACATTTTTTATTTAAATATCCGGAATCAGTTTAAGCGATTCATGTTGATTTCAACAGACTTTATATGTTTTTTTCCGCCAATTTGCAAAACAAATACCTTAAAGACTTTTCAACCTTCGGGTTGTCTTAAAAAGCTTAGCGGGAAAAAGAACTGATCAGGGTTTCTTCACCAAAATCAGGTTGCTGTTAAAATCCTTCAGCTTCTTCGAAAAGTTCTTCCAGTGCTCAAAGTCCGTTTTACGGATACGGCCGGTATTGAACGAAAGGGTCTTGTTGAAGATCACTTTATTGTCTTTTGCGGTATACGAACCGGTGACTTCATAATCCGTGGACTTTTCATTGATCGGTGCCGGGAGTGATGCTACTTTATAGCCGGGAGGCAGGATCAGTTCAGTTTCATCCACCGATACATAACTGGAAGACAAGGCGAAGTCCTGCTGGCGATCCTTGTCGGGCTGCAGCCCCCGCAGATTCTCCGGGAAGAAGTCAATACCCAGGTAGAGCTCCTTATCTTCAGTGATCACATAATTGGTCAGATCAATATCTCCTTCAAACACGATCGGGATCTCGCGGTTGTTCAGGTCCGAGGTTTTTACATTCGACACCACGAGGTTGCGATTACCAAATTCGAGGTAACGCTGGATCATTTTCTTTTTATCATTGGTGGGAAGGTCATGATAAAACTGGTGAAAACCGGTCCGTTGTTCCCCGGTCAGGGTTACTTTCACATGCCCCTTGAGCAGGTTGTCTTTCAGTTGAAACGTCGTCTGCGTAAGCAGTTTGTTTTTATCCTTATCCTGCACCGGTACTTTCTTTACTTCATATTTCTCGCCCTTACCAATGAGTACTTCCTTTCCTTGGATCCGCCAGGCGTATTCACCAAAGGGCACATATTTTTCTGTGCCGTCGAGAAAATACTCTTTCCCACCGAGGATAACGGTACTGATACAGTGATTATCCACCGCCAATGAGGGCAGGGTATAGTCATAAGGGATATGCCTTGTGCCGATCCAGGTCATATAAGCTTCCAGTCCGGCCAGTTTGAGCATTTCGGTCATCAGATTGGCCATGCCCTTGCAATCGCCGTATTTGGATCTGAACACATCCTGTGCTGTGGCAGGTATGAAACCGGCCAGTCCGTCTTCGAAAGCGATATATCGGATATTATCCTGCACCCAGTAGAAGATCGATTTCACTTTATCGAGATCGGTGGTTTTCCCCTTGGTCAGTTCAGTCACTTTGGCTTTTAACTCTTCCGGTTTGTTCAGGCATTTTTTATAGAGATAATTATACCAGCCATAGAGGTCGCCCACATCCCCGAATCCTTTTTCCTTTTTACCGTCATAATTGAAGGATTTCACCACAAACACGATATGCGGATACTGGTAGGCCAGCCCGATCGCCCGGCGTTCATTCTTCATCGTTATCAGGTTCTGAATACGGTAGGTAATGATGGTTTCACCTTTTTCCTGGGTTTTCTGTTTGGTGATCTTATATCCTTCAAAGTTGAATTCCCGGATATCCAGGTCCAGCCATTCCGGGATACGAACCCGGATGATCTTTTCTTTGGCCGGGAACCAGGTATGGAAATATTCAGCGGTCAGGTATTTGGAGTCGAGGTATTTTTTTTCCGTCTCCACCCTGGCGATATCGCCATAGCCTGAAAATCCTATATTGAAATACTTTACGCGGCTGTCGTCTGAAAACAGGTCGCTGGAACTGGCGGACCGGTCGATTGCAAAACCTACGTTATAGTTTTTCTTGATGCCGAACATCCCCTTTCTTTTTTCCAGTTGTTTGAAGGAAGTGATCCGGGTAAAAGAATTATAAAAGTCAAAATACTGGATACCTGCCCTTTCCCGCAGGGCCAGGAAATTGATACCCGTTGTCTGCGTGGCGGTCACCACCGGCAGGCGGTCTTCCGAACGGCCCCGGTCAAAACTGAACTCATCCTCTACCAGGGTGGCGGCTACCCGGTCATCGGGGAATACTTTTTTGAGCCGGTTGGCTTCAAAGAGATCGTCGTCATTCTGAGCGGGTAAAAGTCCGGGCCAGACCAGGCATAAAACCACTAACAGGCGGATGAATCGTTGCATAGGAAAAATTATAGGGGACAATATAGGAAAAAATACGGCTGATTTTCCTCAAAAATGAGCCGATTTTAACTGATAAAAATCAGTAGGTGCCGCATGACTAACTTGTGTTAAATTCGCAGAATAACTAATACCCAAAATGGCAAGAAAACAGGAAGTTCTACAAGATGTGGTAATCAAGTTTGCCGGGGACAGCGGCGATGGTATGCAGCTGACCGGGAGCCAGTTTACCAATAACACGGCATTATTAGGCATTGATCTGGCGACTTTCCCGGATTACCCCGCAGAAATCCGTGCACCCCAGGGTACCCTGGCCGGTGTGAGTGGATTCCAGCTCCGGTTCTCCTCGGATAAAGTGTTTACCCCCGGTGATGCCTGTGATGTATTGGTGGCCATGAATGCCGCTGCCTTAAAAGCCAATCTCAAAGGCCTGAAGAAAGGCGGAAAAATTATTGCTAATACGGATGGGTTTGATGCCAAGAATCTGCGTCTGGCCAACTATCCCGAAGGTGTTCATCCGCTAGAAGATGGCAGTCTCACTAATTACGAGCTGATCAAAATGGATGTGACCAAAATGACCCGGGAATCCCTGAAGGATTCTACCCTCGGTATGAAGGAAAAAGACCGGGCCAAAAATATGTTTGTCCTTGGTTTCCTGTACTGGATGTACAACCGGGATATGGAGAATACCATCGGTTTCCTGAAGGAAAAATTCGGCAAGAAACCGGATATCCTGGACAGCAACGTTAAAGTGCTGCAGGCCGGTTATAACTACGGAGATACCACCGAAACGTTTACCACGACCTATTCTGTGGAGAAAGCAAAAATGGAAGCTGGTAATTACCGCTCCATTATGGGAAACCAGGCGGTGGCACTCGGACTGATCGCGGCTTCTGAAAAAAGCGGACTGCCTTTGTTCCTCGGCACATACCCGATCACACCGGCTTCAGATATCCTGCATGACCTGAGCAAGTATAAGCAATTCGGGGTACGTACCTATCAGGCCGAAGATGAGATCGCAGGTATCTCCTCTGCTATCGGTGCCAGTTATGGAGGTGCCCTGGGCGTAACCACTTCCAGCGGTCCTGGTATCGCCCTCAAAGGGGAAGCCATGGGATTGGCCATGATGCTGGAGATCCCCCTGTTGGTGATCAATATCCAACGCGGTGGTCCTTCTACCGGTTTACCGACCAAGACCGAGCAGAGTGACCTGATGCAGGCGTATTACGGACGTAACGGGGAATGCCCGATGCCGATCATTTCTGCCTCCACGCCGGCTGATTGTTTTGATTCAGTATACGAAGCCGTACGAATTGCGGTACAGCATATGACACCAGTGATCTACCTGAGCGATGGTTATATCGCCAATGGTGCAGAACCCTGGAAATATCCGACCAGTGCCGATCTGGCGCCGATCCAGGTGGCCTTTAAAAGAGAACTGGCCGAAGGAGAAGAAAAGTACAAGCCCTATGCACGGGATGAAAAACTGGCCCGCCCCTGGGCTGTTCCCGGTACCGCCGGACTGGAACACCGTATTGGCGGACTGGAAAAACAGAATATTACCGGTAACGTGAACTATGAACCGGAGAATCACCAGCTGATGGTGAACCTGCGCCAGGAAAAAGTGGATAAGATCGCAGATTATATTCCGGAACAAAAACTGGATAGCGGACCTGAAAAAGGAAAGATACTGGTACTCGGCTGGGGTTCTACCTATGGTGCAATTAAATCAGCCGTGGCGGAATTGCAGGCAAAGGGTCAGGCGGTAAGCCATGCACATCTGCGTTATATCCGGCCCTTCCCTAAAAATCTCGGTACGATCCTGAAGAATTTTGATCAGGTGCTGATCCCGGAGATCAATAATGGACAGCTGATCAAAATTATCCGTGATGAATTCCTGGTGGATGCCAAGGGATACAATAAGATCATGGGTGTGCCGATTACGAAGACGGAGCTGGTGATGAAGCTCGAAGAAATGCTAAAGTAAAAGCGAGATACAAGAAGTCAGAAGCGAGAAGGGTGGCCGTATAAAGAACGGGTCATTCTTCCCGCTTTTTTTATGCCTGCCTGCGGCAATTGGGGGTGGCCACGAACACACACAAAAGGCCACGAAAAAATACATAAAGGCAAGCCACGGAACTGCCTGCCGGCAGGCAGATTGCACAGATACTCACGGATCCGGTATATCTATCTGAGAAGGGGCTGTTTCCTGACAACTGACATCCGACAACTGACAACTTCTCTCTAACCAGGGGCATACACTTCCGTTGCCTGCGGCATTGCCACTGCTACGGCAAAGGCGATCATGGCGATGATGATGCCGAACATGAAGACATTATAGGCGATGCGCAGCCAGCGGTATTTTTTGGCGAGGACCACACCGAGAAAATAGTTATCCTTTACCAGACTGCTATACAAATATGTTTTATCAGCCAGTAATTCCTGCATGGCCCAGTCATAATCCGGCAAACTCATTTTATAAAAATTCCCGAAGAACAAAAGGTTGGTTTTTTTATTCTGTATATCCTCCGGGGTAAATGTACCCTCGGTCACATGCGGGCGCGTAGCGAGGATGGAAAAAACTATAGCTGATACACAGACAGTCACCAGGATGATCACCGGGATCTGAAGATAACTGTTGCTCTCCAGTTTGGTAGAGAGTGTAGAGATCACGATCGTAAGGATGATGGAATTGACAGAAATGAGGATATTGGCTTTGGAGTCGGCCATCTGACTCAGGTTCGACTGGTTCTGCGCCATGATCCTGAATACCGTACTGATACCGCGCTCCGTCTGGTTCTCCTTCATCCGCTTCAGCTTCAGTTCTTCCTCCGATAAATGTTCTGCCGGTTCTTCATCCGCTTCTTTTTCCTGTTGTTTTTCTTCCTTGACCTCAACCGGGTTTCTTTCCAGTAATCGGGCCAGGTGTTCATCCTTGGCCGGCTGGAGTACTTTTCTGCCGTAAGCAGTGAAATAATTATGGGCTTCTAAAAAGGCAATATTATTCTGCCGCCAGTCTTTCTTTGACCATTCCTCTCCATTGAAGGCGATCAGTTCTTTGCGGAGCAGCCGGCTTTTCTCTTTGAAATCAGCGGAACCCAGGTGAAAAAGATCAGCATCGCAGATGATCTCCTCGATCCTGTTCTGCGGATTCTGGGGCATCCGGGTAGCCATGATGCATCCTTTTACCTTTTCTGCAAAGGCGGTAGCTACCGGGTGTGTTGAGAAAAACTCTTCCATATGCTGCACGCTCACCAGTTCATGCCCTTTTGACTTTCCGGCACTGTAACCGGTATCATGCAGCCAGGCGCCGACCTGCAGGGCCAATAACTCTTCTCCTGAGATATTCTCCTGTTCAGCAATCTTCGTGCAGGCAGCCACCACTTCCCGGGTATGCTGCAGGGTATGGAAGGTAACCTCCTTACACACTTTCGTGGTAATAAGCTGGCTGGCAAACTCCTGGGCTGCTTTCAACAGTGCTGACGGATTTTCCATCATGTTATAATGATAACTTTTGATAAATTTAATGAAAATTAGAGAATGCGTTGTTTAAATTTCGCTACCCGATGGATACTCATGCTGATGATGGTGCTGTTGTACAGCAGCTGTGGTACGGGTAAAGTGCGCCGGATCCAATCCCCGCCTCACTATAATTTCGCACAGGTATTCACCCATAAACTGGAACCCAAACTCAAGGAGATCTCCGGACTGGCCTGGGATAAGAATCTTGATGAATTTATAGCACACAATGATGAATCCGGAAAATTGTTTTACCTCGATAAGGAAACCAAACTGATCAAAGCGGAGCTGACCTTTGGCGAAAAAGGCGACTATGAAGATGTAGCAGTGGTGAACAGTGTGCCCTATGTGTTACGAAGCGATGGATTGATCCTGATGATCAGCAAGGACAGTAGCGGTAAAGCGGTTGCCGTAGAGATGGGTAAAGCAGCAGTAAGTGGTACCAATGATTTTGAATCGATGTATTTTGATCCGGAACGAAACGCATTGGTGATCCTTTGCAAGAACTGTTCATCGGATAATAAGCAGGTCGTGAGTGCATATGCCTGTTCGATTGATTCCTCCGGCTTCAGTCCGGATCCGCTGTATACCATTTCAGTGGAAGATGTGAAAACAGCTTCTCCCTTTAAAAGTGGCCGGCTGGAACCTTCCGCAGCCGCCATACATCCGGTTTTACACAAACTCTTTATTCTTTCATCGGCCAGTAACCAACTGATCATTACCGGTCTGGATGGCAAACTGGAAGGGGTCTATGAATTAGGAAAAAAATTGTTTCCCCAGCCCGAGGGCATCACGTTCAAGTCGAATGGGGATATGTATATTTCCAATGAAGGCAGGGCTGAGAAAGCCACTATACTACGTTTCCCTTACCGTAAATAAGCGTTTATG
>CALRQQ020000029.1:0-15545 GCA_943370345.1 Chitinophaga pinensis | reverse complement strand
AAAGCTTCACAATGATCGACTGATAACGCTTCTTCCTTTGATTCACCATAGTACACGGAGATACGACCTTTGCCCTTTACCCCATGCAGTTTGATAAAGCCCAGGGTTTCTTTCCCGAAGTCCACCAGCAGGGATCTATTTCCTTTTACAGTACTGACTGCTGATTGCTTTCTTACCGGCAGGGCAAACTGAGAAGGCAGTTTATCGGGTGAGTTGAAATTCCAGCTGCCTGCTTTGAGCCACTTGGTAGCCGAGATATCAGAAGTCTTTCCGGTCTCATCGATCCATTCCTTGTCCTCAAAAGTCACCAGCCAGGATGAATCAGAGTATACCGTCTTCCCTTTAACAAAAATGGCCGGCACATTGGCCTGGTTGAATACTTTCACATTGATCTTGTGTTTGCCCGCAGGCACTGTGATCTTTTTCGGACTTCCTTCAAAAGCCTTACCATCGATCTTTACATTGTATTCTCCTTCCACATAAATCTCCACCGACTCTTCGGCAGGGACAGTAAACACTTTATGGAAATCCATCAATACATAATGGTTATCCATTTTCCAGAATACAGGGAAAAAGGTCCCGCGTTCGGTACGACGGTTCTGTACTTTATTGGCCAGCGAGATCTCAAAGTCCCCCGGATACCAGATCCAGGTCGCCTGCTGGGAGAATAAAGTAAATGGTAAATAGAAAATAGAAAATAGGAGCAGCATCCGGATTTTCTGTTTATTAACTAATGACATATAGCTGAAACTTTTTTTCATACACTGTTAAATAATTAGTGGCCGTTAAAAATGAGATACAATGCAAGAATCACCAACCCGAGTGCGGCGAATAACCATTTTACCCGCTTCGTCGTCACCGGCATATCGACCGCTTCGATCACCTGTACATTGGTGACCGGTTTACGGTCTGTTAATGATATAATGATCGCCATGAGAAAGAGAAAGGCGAAAATGTAAAACGACAACAACAGGAAATGCGGCCACCAATGATATTCGTTGGCCGGTAAGATCCAAAGGTATAAGACCCCGACTGACAAACTAAATGCAGATCCCCAGGAAAGTATAGTATTCACCGCTTTCTTCGTGGTGCGTTTCCAGAATACGGAGAGCAGGAATACCACTGACAGCGACGGCGCCAGGAAGCCCAGTACTGCCTGGAATATATTGAAGAGATTCTGTCCTTTGATATTGTCAATGGCCACCGCCATCCCTACCGCAAACAAACAACCCACCGCGATCGTGATCCTGCCCACTTTGATCTGTTCTTTCACCGTGGCATCTGGTTTGATCTTCTTTACATAGAGATCTGTTGTAAAGACCGTACTCAGTGCATTCAGTGAAGAACCGATCGTTCCCACCAATACCGCGATCAGTACCACGATCACCAATCCGTTCATTCCCGGAGGAAATAAATTAGTGACCATGGTCATATACGCCAGGTCGGATTGTGCTAAGTCCGGATACAATACAAAACATAAGATACCCGGCAGAATGAACAGGGGAAGTGCTAATACTTTGAGCCAGCCGATAAAATTCACG
Source organism: Chitinophaga pinensis (assembly GCA_943370345.1). Lineage (GTDB taxonomy): Bacteria > Bacteroidota > Bacteroidia > Chitinophagales > Chitinophagaceae > JJ008. The sequence continues at coordinate 14,004 of CALRQQ020000029.1, read as the reverse complement.
CCCATTTGTCCCTGTTCGAGATTCCGTGCACCCAGTACCGATTGCACCATGGCCTGATCCGTACAAAAGAATGCCACCGCAGCTACAGGATAACCGAGCAGCATGGCCGGCCAGGGATAACTGGTATCGGAAGCGGGACGTATAAGATTCCAGTAATGATCAGGGACTTTATTGATGAATGCCTGTAAACCTCCGGCTTTCTCCAGACCTAACCAGGATAAAGTCAGTGATACAATGATCAGCAGGATCATCTGGAACACATTCACTTTGGCAATGGCTTTGAGTCCGCCGGCAAACGTAAAGAGTCCGGCAAATGCTACTAATACGATCACCGATTGCCACATGGGAATACCAAGGATCTGTCTTACCAATAAACCACCGGAGAATAAGCCTAACGATAACCAGGAGATCAGGATCTTGATCAGTGCATACCAGGCCAGGATATTCTGTGTGGTATCACCATAGCGTTTGCCCATATACTCCGGCATGGTCGCCACTTTGGAAGCAATATAGCGGGGGGCAAAGACCATGGCCAGCAACAACAGGAACAGATAAGCATACCATTCAAAGTTGCCCGCCACGATACCGGTACTGAAACCGATACTGGCAAAGGCCAGCAGTGAAGAGGGACCCACATTCGTGCCCCACATATTGAAGCCGATATTGTACCAATTGAGCGATTTACCGGCCAGGAAAAGCGTTTCTTCTTTTTTCTTATTCCCGAAACTCGCCTTGTACCCGATAAAGAGTAAGAGGAGCAGGTACACCACCACAATGATGAAGTCGACCGGCTGAAGCTTGCTGTAGATATCGTTCATGGATGATGCAGTTACTTGATCAGGTCTGTTAAATGATACTCGTTTAAAATGTCGGCAATCTTTACCGGCTTACCGGTCTTCAAACTTCTGTCCATTGCCTGTAATAAGGCCACCGTACCAATTCCCTCTTTCATATCCGGATAAGCCGTGAAGCCCTGTTCAATGGAATCAGCGAAATACTCGAGGTAATTCTGGTATTCACCCGCATGATGACTCTGCCCTTCAAACCGGAAATAATATTTCAGTGTACTGTCGCCCCAGTGTATGATCTTCTCTTCGCCGGTCTTATCGGTAATGGCATAGCGCAGTTCGTGGTAATCGGCCTGACTGGCGCCCAATGTTCCCCGCAACACACAGCTCATGCCGCTATCGCGTTTCACGGGTTGGGTGGGACCGGTATAACTGCCGCTTACGCGGGCAATGCGCCCGTCGGTAGCGCGGAAAATGAAATGCATCGTGTCTTCATTCTTCAAACCGGCCGTCTTCCCATTGCTGCTGATCATACCGTAACCCATCACTTCTTCAATATCGGGTAAGTACCAGCGGATAAAATCGACCGGGTGACTGAGTCCGCCATATAACCATTTGAAGGAATCTTCGAGGGCCCATTTCTTTTCAAGGAACCATCGGTGATCGGCATTGTAATGACTCTCCACGGTGATCAGTTCACCGATCTGTTCTTCGGTAAAATCCTTCCGTTGCCGGCGATAGGGTTCAAAGAAGCGGGAGCTTTGTCCCACAAATACCCGCTTACCGGTCCTTGCCTGTAAGGCGAGTAATTCTGCAGCACGCCCTAAGTCATCAATAAAGGGCTTCGTGCATACCACATGTTTGCAGGCCTCCAATGCCATTTTGATATGATCCGCATGCAAATGATCCGGGGTATAAATAGCAATGATATCGATGGCCGGATCATTCAGCATGTCTTCATACTTTGTGGTGTAGGTATGAAATCCGAATTCTTCCGCACGTTGTTTGCATACCGCTTCATCCCGGTCGCACATGATCTTCAGGTTGATTTTGGTGCTTTGTAAAGCGGCGGAAATGGTGCTTCTGCCCTCGCCTAACCCTAATATTCCAATATTCAACATTGTGTTATGTTTATAATTGTGTCATCCCTATATCTGTGTCACCCCTTCGGGGCTCAGATCATCCGTTCATTATCTGTTCTACAATTGTTAGACCCCTTCGGGGCCCAATACACCATTCCCCATTCTCGACTCTCTATTTTCCACTCACCATTCCCTATTCTCTATTTATTATTATCTATTTTCTATTCTCTCCACTCCCTATTCTCTATTTTCTATTCTCTATTCTCCCGAAAAAAACCCACTTCACCCCCACCCCTGCACCCGGTAATCCCTCCTGGTATTTACCCATGATCTTATTCCATTCATTCACACGCGGATTATTCTCCGTAGTCCTGGGATTCAGTTTATCTAAACTTTCTCCCTTCGGGATACTGATCACGAGAATGAGCTGACGACCATTGCGGAAGATCAGGAGTTGCTGAAAGTCTGCATTGCAGAAACCACGGGAGAGTTCGGGCCATTTTTCAAACTGAGTGGCGTGGTAATCCAGGTACTCCTGCTGCATTTTCGGATCGGCTACCAGATTGGCGGTAAGCAGGATATGATCCCATTCTTTTGCTACTTGTTTATCGGTACAGTGTTTGGCTTTGCTGTACCGGTAAAACAGATCATGATAGGCTTTGACCGTTGCTCCTGGAAAATTATTTTGTATACGGCCCTGCATCACGCCGAGGTCCTGAACTTTACCAAAGTAAACGATATGGTTCTGCCATTGATAAAGAGCAGAACTATCCATAGCATTTGCAGCCAGTAGTATTTTCATTTTCTGCAGGTCAACCGTCTGACCGGCCTTAATAACCAACTCGATCACTTCCGCATGTTCTTCATTAATGTTCAGTTTAGGATCCGCTGACACGGACTCGCTGAGCAGTCGGCGGTAATTGGAAGTAATACCGGCATTCTGTTTAACTGAATCATGTACAATGGGTCCATTGCTGATCCAGCTATTATCCGGACCGGTGGCGTTCTGCAGAAATTTTTCTGACGGAGTATAATTATTACTGACAGTAAACCCGGATGAACCCTCATCCGTATAAATATAGAACCAATGAGAAGGGAGGTGGGCGTAAGGTGCTTTGTAAATACTATCAATAAAATTTTCACTGATCCGTGAGCCAGGTTGTGCGCTCAGGGTATAGATACCGCTGCAATCATAATTGTGTTTGCCGTAGTGATGAATGCGGTTACGGTAAATCTGGTTGTCCTGCATGATATTGGCAGCAGGTGACCAGCCCCATCCCATGGTAATACCTGAATAGGAGACATTATTGACTTCATTATTGGTAACTACTGAATGTTGGGTATAGCCGAGGCCAATACCCACACAGCTCCAGTCTTCATTGGTCACATCCGTTACCAGGTTATCTATAATAGTCAGATTACGGCAATAATCACGAACATCTGTCGGATTATAAGGGAGATGGATCTCATGCCCGGGATCGGAATATACCCCGGCCAGTATGCCATTGCCGCCAATATCCTTTAAAAGATTGCCCCGGATCGTACAATGCCTGATACCCCGGTGGAAATCTATTCCCGTGGAGGCCAGATGTTCAAAGCGGCATTCATCCACTAATACTCCGGAAGCATATGACACATATACTGCGGCGGCTGGTCTGCCCACCCAGGCCTGATTATCTAAACCTGGTTTTTCCTTAGTGCCAGATGGGTTCAGCCGGTAGGCATCGGTCATAAAAAGTCCGTTCTGGTGTGGCACATGTCCCTGCTGAGAAGGACGCAACCAGCCGGTATGCCGGAAACGGAGTCCAATGATAAATACATTTCTCACCGGATGCTCAGCGGTACCCTGTATCTGCAAGAGATTTTCCAGTACAGGAGCAATTACTTCAGCCGTGGTCAGTTGTTCATTCTTTCTGGGCCAGTAATACAATTTCTGCGTTTGTTTATCCAGCCACCATTCACCCGGTTCATCCAGAAAGGGCAATGCATTACTGAGATAAAAAGCGGAGTTGCCTGTTTCTTTCGAGATCCAGGGAGCCGGCCAGGGATGTTCACTCTGAATACGACTCTCGGGTTGTTCGAAAAAGAGTTTGGTGCTATCGCCCTGCACGTCCATTTTATTGATCCGTAAAATCGCAATGGCCCACCATTGATGAATAAAAAATTCAGCCCCCTTGATCGCTGCGAAGCCCGGGATCTTTGGTGTGGGAATCCAACAGGTCTGTTCTTTTTTATTCCAGCTGAGAATGCGGTTCATCTGATCCCCATTGGCATCTTTAGCATTGACTGCTTTTACATCATTGATCCAGAGCTGGCGAAAATCGAGGGGCTGTGATGACACAGATCTTAAATCCGCGACCCAGATATTATTCTTTGCTTTCGGGGATAAACCCGGGACGGCAGTTGTTAACTTCTTCCAGCCTGTGATCCGGATACCCCCGCTTATTACGGGTTCTTCACCGGTGGCTGCCATAATAATGGTTGTACCACCTGATAAACCGGAATCCTCGGGTCTTATAAATATGGGTTCGTTGAGCCGGTAAGTTCCACCACTCACAATAATGCGGATAGTAGTTGTTGTTAAAGCAGCATTCAGCCGGCGCATTTCCCGGACTTTGCGCAAAGCCATGGTCACTGAGGCGAGGGGTTTCTCTTTTGACCCATCATTAAAATCGGAACCTGTGGGAGAAACATAGATATCCGCCGCACTGGCCATACCGGCAAACAGGAAGAAATAACCCAGTAGGGTCAGGCGCAATCGTTTCATGGTAAAACCGGCTCGTTATTGAATTAGCGGGCTGAAAAACAGCCCATTATACGAATAAATGTAGTTGACTATCCGGTCCGGAAAAATGGGCGGTTTTGCTGAAAAGATGGAGGATTTTACTGTTTTCCTACTTCCCCTGAAACACCTTCTTCAAATACGCCGTGTTCGCCCCGTAATTATACTTTGTATCCGAAGGCTTCTTTGCATCGCGGCTGCGTTCGATCACGAGCCAGCCCGACCAGCCCATTTCATCCAGGGTCTTTTTTACTTTGTACAGATCGATCTGCGTATCGTTCTCTAACCATACACTGTCTTTGTTCGTAGCATGGATCATGCTGATGCGGTCCTTACCCAGGATCTTTAACTCTGTAATGAGATCACGTCCTTCTTTCAACGGGTTGGAAAAATTGAAATAGATCTTTATCGCCGGTGAGCCGATCTCTTTTAATAACTGTACTTCTTCTTTGGCAGAGAGTGCTGTTTCAATACCGATGATCACGCCGGCTTGCTCGGCCATTTTACCGGCTACTTTTAAACGGGCAACAACTGAATCCCTTACCGCCGGATTCTTTCTCAAATCACACTGTACACCCAATGGCAGAAAAGCCTGCTTCACATTCATCAACTGCATGGTCTTAATGCAATCTTCAATGCTCCTGATATATTCGGTTCTTCCACAGAAGGACTGGGCATAATAACCCGTCATGGCAAGGGAGAAGATCTCCACTTTATTCTCCTTTGCTGTTTGCAAAAACTGCTGACGTACACTGTCAGTCAGTAACTGATTCTCAAACGTGGGGCGATTCCCCAATCCACCCATATCCACTTCCACCCCATCGGCTTTCAGCTGCGCCGTTAATGTAACGGCTCCCAGTTTTTGCCGCTTCAGCAGCATCAGGTCGATCAGTCCGATCTTATAGCGCTGACTCGTTCTTGCTTTCTCTTTTTCTGCGGCAAATACTTTCTCCAATTGATCAAATCCCCTGATAGCATGGGCCGGTAATTTTTCTCCCTTATCACCAAATACATACAATGATTGTTCCGGTTCAATGGTGATTTTTGATTCATTAATATTACCTGAACTGTCCTGAATGGCTTTGAGATTGAGTCCGAGGTAGCTGGCCATGAACTGATACACCGGGGTACGCTTACTGATCCCAAAATCATGTTTGTCCTGCGGTAAATGCACATTAGTCACCAGGTCCTTCTTCCCGTACCAGTCATACATTTTCTGCAGATAAGGAAAATCATGTTCCGGCATGCGGTCCGTCCAGTCACCCCCATCACTGATCACTAATTGCGGACGCGGGGCCGCCATGGCAGCGATCTCCACATTGTTGGTCCGTCCCATACAGCCATGGATATCCATCCCGCTTTCGCATGGACAACCTCCATAGAAATAAGAAGATAAAGAAACCACGGGTGCGGAAACCTTGATCCGGCTATCGAGTGCGGTCATAAGTACAGTATGACTGCCCCCGCCAGATCCACCGGTAATGCCAACCCTGGTTGTATCGGCTTCTTTGAGGGACAACAAATAATCAAGTATACGGATACCACCGAGTGCCTGCATGGTCATGGCCAGACTGCGGCGATGATCTTCGATCTTAAACTGTAATAAAGACTCACCCCAGGCAAAGAGATCATAACTGAAAGCCATCGCCCCCATTTTTGCCATGGCCGCACAACGGATCTGGCAATCGGGCCGGTAGCGTTGTTTCTCCCAGTGACCATCCGGATTCAATATCACCGGGATCTTTCCTTTATACTTCAGCGGCTTGTACAATGATCCGTTGATCCACAAGCCGGGCATGATCTCAATCGCCACATTCTCCACCGTGTAACCGTCATACACCCTCTTAGCTGTAACGATGGGTTTACTCCCCGGAGGTACCGGCAAATGATCCAGCTGCAGGGCTTCCAGCATACAGCTCCGTAAGCCTTCTTTCCGTTTTTCCCATTCCGCTACTGTCTTATACTGTGCGGCAATGCGGTCGAGTTCGGCCCAGCCTTCTTCCACCGGCCACCGGTAATACTCATACACACTGAGCTTGTATTGTTTATCCTTTTCCTTTTTTACTTTCAGTTCCAGGGGGCGCAGGATATTATCCAATGTCTGTTCTACATCCGGCCTGTATTTCCATTCGGCATAAGTAACCGTTTTCTTTGCCACCATACTATCGGCAAATTTGATCGTGATGCCGTATTTCTTCTGTAAATCATTGAGTACCTCCTTCAGCGGACGGGCATAGAGGTTGTCTGAATTGGGCTGGGCGTAAAGGGAAAAGTCAAACGCAAAAAGTAAAAAAAGCATCCCTATTACTGTAACGACTTTTCTATTAACACGCCCCTCTGACCACTCACTACTCACCACTGACTTATAATTGATATTCCACATAACACGCATTTTACATATTACTTGCCTCTGTTACTCTTCCAGCTGCTATACAACAAATTCGGTTCCAGTTCCGGTTTGGGATAAAACAAACTCGCTACGTAACCTACAATAATCACCACCAGATGACTATACACCCCCAGCATCAGTTTATGATGCGTGAAATTAAAGTTACCGAGATCCAACAGCAGTTTCGGTTCTTTTATACCCACGGGTGTACTGGTCAGGAAGGCCCAGGCGGTAAACACAATACAGGTGATGATTCCGATATTCACCCCCTGACGATTGGCCCTCGCGCTGAAGAGGCCTAACAGGAATATTCCCACGATACCGCCGGAGAAAATGGCATAGATCGTAAAGATCACCCCGAGTACCCCTTCATTTCCGGTCAGGAGGTAGAGCGCTCCGATAGCAATTGAGATCAACCCGGATATAACGACAAATGTTTTACTCATCCACAGGTATTCTTTATCCGTTTTATGGGGCCGGAGTTTTCTATAATAATCCTGAATACCCACAGCAGCCAGTGAATTCAGATCGGCACTCAGACTGCAGATGGCAGCTGAGATCAACGCCGCAACGATAAAACCAATCACCCCGGTGGGCAACTGGGTCATAATAAAATAAGGAAATACGGCTGCAGCATTGGTGCCTTCGGGTAAGGGTTGTTGTTTATAAAAAACAAACAAAGCCGTACCGATCAGCATGAAGATCGTCCAGATCGGCACCGTCAGTGAAATACCGAGCAGCGATGCTTTCTCTGCCGCTTTATCTGTCTTAGCAGTAAGATACCGCTGTACCACGGTCTGATCGGTCCCGTATTTCTGAATGGCATAAAAGGCGCCATTAATGACCATTACGATCAGTGTCAACCGGGTAAAATCAATATCATAGGGACCAAAACCGGTCCGGTTATTCTCCGTAGCGATCTTGATGGCTTCAGGTACACCCCCTTTAATTTTTAATAGTACAACAACCAGGCAAATGATCCCGCTGGCAAATAACATGAATCCCTGGAATACATCAAGCCAGATCACGGCCTGCATACCACCCTTGAGGTTGACGAGTACCAAAACAAAGCCTACTACCGCCAATATAATATACGGACTGATATTCGTCATTTCATGAATAGCTACGGCGATCAGGAATAATACCGTTCCCATGCCAGCAAACTGTCGTATGATAAAGGAGGAAGAACTGTAATACCGTGCAAAGCCACCGAATCGTTTTTCAAAATATTCATAGGTACTCAGCCCGATCACTTTTCGGAACAGCGGTACAATAAACCAGATCGTACCTAAGAGTACCACTGGCACCATCAATCCCTGTACTAATAATATCCAGTTGCTGGTATAGCCCTGGGCCGGATAACCCAGGAAGGTTACACTGCTGATCAGGGTAGACAACAACGACAGTCCTAATGCCCAGGCAGGGAAATTACCCTTGGACAGGAAATAATTCTCGGTGGTCTTTTGCCGGTTGGCGAATCGGAAGCCTAACCAGAGCGTGATACCCAACACGACAAGGATGATGAGGTAGTCAATTAAATGTAAATGGTCCATAGCAATCGTTATGCAGCTGTTCAGCTGAAGAGTTGTTTATATTGTTCCGGCAGGACATAACTACCGGGCTTTACGGTGATATATAAATTGCCGTACTTCATCCGCACCACCCCCCGTTGCCATTCATTCACCGGCTGAAGTTCAGTGATCTTCAATTCCTCGAGTATGGCAGTGGCCGTGGAGCCTCCTTCGATGAATAGTTCATGAATGATATTCCTGCGCAGGATCCACTGGGTCACTTTCGCCATACACTGGCGCAGATCCTGTGCGGTGATACCTTCCGGTATGGATAGTCCGTCAATGGCCAGGATGAGTTTTGCATGTGTCTGTAACCGGTATTTACAACTATCCACCAGGTCCTGGTCCAGTCGCTCCGGATGCAGGATACTGTTTTCACTGAGGTACTCTACCCATCCATCCGGTTCTGCCTGTTTTACAAAATGCACTGCTTCCGCATAGGCGGTACCGCATACATAAAGTATGGGCAGGGACAATTCCGGATCAGGTGTATCAATCGCAGTAAACTGTTGCAGTAAAATAGCGGTAAAAAAATCGCCTGCACCGGCTGCCAAAGTATGCTGATCCACTACGGCAGCCCATTGCTCCACTTCTTCTGTCTGCTCCGCTTCCCCCACAAAAAAACCAGTGGCCGGCAGGGAAGAACCACTGCTAATTACTGTGATATCCGGATCCTTCAGGATTTCTTTTACAGAAGAACTGCTGACCGGAAACTCAGGATCATTGGCAAAATCAGTCTCCGCGATCGGTCTTTCCCCGATATAGTAATTCCCGTTCTTTATTATTCTGTTCAGTGATGGATTAGCGGGCAGGTAGAAGATCTTCTTTAATCCCTGTAATTCCTGTTGCAATTTCAATTCCTCCGTCACATATCCCCGCATCACCGAATCAGTCTTCTTATAGATGAGGGTCGGATTCAGTCCGATCAATGCTTTCAGCAATCGCTTTGTTTCCTCCAAGGCATCTTCCCGGCTCATTGAACGGCTGTCGGAAGAAACAATCAGCACATCCGCACCGGTATCTTTTACGTCACGGGTAAACAAGCTTACTTTCAGTCCGTATCGAAGACTGATCCCGGCCAGTTCGGCCGCTCCTGTAAAATCATCGGCTATTACTGCTATCATGGTTTATGCTTCGCTAACTGTACCGCACTTTCAATGGCTAATACCATGGCATCTTCACTGGCAATCCCTTTACCTGCAATTTCAAAAGCCGTACCATGATCCACCGACGTGCGGATGATCGGTAATCCTAATGTAATATTTACGCCTTTCACACTGTCCATCTGCTGCTTCTCCGCATTCCACTTGAATCCGGCGAGTTTAAAAGGGATATGTCCCTGGTCGTGGTACATCGCCACTACCCCACCATAGGCACCCATGGCCGCTTTGGCAAACATCGTATCAGGGGGTACGGGACCTTCCACATCATACCCCAACTTCTTTGCCTCTTCCACGGCGGGCATGATCTCTTCGATATCTTCGGTACCAAACAGGCCATTATCCCCTGAGTGGGGATTCAATCCGGCCACCCCGATCTTCAGGTTCGTTTTACCCAATCGTTTCAATCCATCCACGATCAGTTCGATCACCTGGATGATCCGTTCTTTCTTAACTAAATCACAGGCCTGGCGCAGTGATACGTGTGTACTCACATGGATGACATTAATATTGTCTTCCACCAGCAACATCGCGTATTTTTTGGTGCCGGTATAGTGGGCATAGATCTCCGTATGTCCGGCATAATGATGTCCGGCTTCATTGATCGATTTTTTGTTGATCGGTCCGGTCACCGTTCCATCCACTTCTCCGGCTATGGCCAGTTCGATCGCCTTCTTCACAGCCTGGAAAGCGGCTTCGCCACACATGGCATCGATCTTTCCGAATTCCAGTTTACTGATATCGGTGATGCCAAGATCAAACACATCAATGATGCCGGTCTCGAATTTTGCATCAGCCACTTTACGCACGGCATTCACTTTTGCCTTTAGCTGCAGCTTATCAATGATCTGCTGAAATACCACCGCATCGCCCACTAAGAGGGGACGGCAGATGGCATGAATATTTTCCTGTAAGAGGGCTTTCACACCTATCTCCGGACCAATACTGGCCGGATCGCCCATCGTAATCGCTAAAACCGGTAATGCACGCATATCACCATCCTTTTATTGAATCAAATGAAATAATCAATCGCTGTTTTTCTTCCTCACTCAAAGACTGCAGGGGCGGCATCACCGTATCCCCGCAGATCCCTTTATACTGCATGAGTGCTTTCAAGGCCCAGAGACTTTCACCCAGTGTCTTACCGCTCTGGTAAACACTGCCATAATCATCACTGAGAAATTGCATCCTGTTTGCTTTTTCATGATCCCCGCTTTCCGCCGCCTTCAACATATCACGGTAGATCCATTGTACCAGGTTACCGGTACTGGGGATCAGGCCATCACTGCCACCGATCAAGGCTTCGGCTGATTTGGCTGCCCAGCCGAGGAAATGACCAAAATCTTCCCGGTCCTTCCATAAGGCAAGTGATTTAGCGAGCCTTTCATCACTTCTTTCAGAATCCTTGGTCGCTACGATATTCGGATGATGACTCAACGCATCGATCAGTTCGAGCGGGATCGACATATGCGTAGTCGCAGGTATATTATAGATGATCAGCGGCAGGGGGATCACATTGGCCAACTGCAGGAAATACTTTTCCATTTGCACCGGCGTGAGTGCATAGTAAGAAGGCAGCGTAACGGCCACTGCATCTACGGCATGATCGGCACAATAGAAAGCCAGCTCCACCGATTCCCTTAGTACATTCGAAGAAATACCGGCATATAAAACCGTATCCGGTTGTTTGATCATTCCGGCGATCCGTATATAATCTTCCTTGACCTGCTGAGGTAAAGAGGCAGATTCACCAGTTGTACCCAGAATGAAGGGAGACATTTGATATTGATAAAACAGGCTGAATAAATGATTCACGCCAGCTTCATCAATCTCTAAACGGGGGGTCAACGGCGTGACAGCCGGTACAATGATCCCTGAAAATTTTTTATTCCTTCTCATTAATACGCCGATTTAAAAATGGCCACTGCATCCTGCTCTGTTATATCCCTTGGATTATTCTTCAGCAATCGCTGGATCTTCATTGCTTCTGCGGCCATCTGGGGGATGCTTTCCTCTTTTACACCCACTTCCCGGAGATTTTCCGGAATGCCACATTTCGCATTCAGCTCCCGGATCTTCTCCACACCCGAACGGGCAGTAGCGAGTGCATCCGTACTGCGCTTACAACCCAGGGCCTTGGCCACATCAGCATAACGGTGCGGTACGGCCATCATATTATATTCCATCACCCAGGGCAGTAATACTGCATTGGATAAACCATGGGCCAGGTGATACATGCTTCCGAGCGGATAGGATAACGCATGTACCCCGGCTGTATTTACCGGACCCAAACAAAAACCGCCATACAAACTGCCCAATGCCACTTTCTCCCGGGCTTCAATATCAGCTCCCTTTTTCACCGCCCGTTCAATATTTTCAGCGATCAGGCGCATACCTTCGTACGCAAACAGATCAATAAAAGGTTTAGAGAATTTATTGGTATAGGCTTCCAGGCAATGCGTCAGTGCATCCATCCCGGTGGCAGCTGTGATAGCCGGCGGAACAGTAACGGTGAGTACCGGATCCACATACACGATATCCGGCACCAGGAAAGGACTGATGATCCCTTTTTTCTGATTATCGGCATCATCGACCAGTATGGCATTCGGAGATACTTCGCTGCCGGTACCTGAAGTGGCTGGTACACAAATAAGTTTTTTCCTGCGTCCTTTTAATAAACCAATACCCACGTATTCGCGGAGTGATTGTTCGTTTTCCAGTTGAGCAGCCACCAGTTTAGCAATATCCAGTACACTGCCACCACCAATGCCGATCACGATATCCGGATTGAAGGGGGCCACTTTCTCCATCAGTTTTTCAAAATCACTGAAGGAGGGTTCTGCTACAATAGAGGTATCGGTCTGTACTTCGATACCGGCTTTTGTTAATTCAGCAATGAACGGGGCGATCGTATGTTGCAACGGTTCAATGGTCGGAATAAACACCTTTTTAGGTTGAAGGGCCAATACATCAGCAGCCAGTAAGGAAAATTTCCCATTCCCAAAAACCAGTTTACCCGGAAAAAAGATATTGAATGAAAGATCCATCTTAAAACTGTTTCATTTTAACAAGCCACTCTATTGTTTACCTCAACTCCTGACACCCGACACCTAAATAGCAGCATCCAACGGATACTTCGGCATCATCAACTGTTCCACATCCACCGGTTGAATACCTAACTTATCACACCACATGCGGAAACTGTCATGAATCTCATCTAAGGTCTTCTTTTGCTCTGGTGTTAATTCCAATGCAGTGGCGCGACTGATCGTGCGAACCGGTAATCCCCGTTTACGTAAAAAATATTTAGCACTCATCGGGTAGGCCACATGGATCAGCGGATCCACGCGACTGATCTCAGATTGCAACCATTTCACTTCTTCCAGTTTACCGGGGTTGCTGGCATTGTTCACCATCCAGACCAATATCTCCGGGTAGAAGTTACCACTGATACTTGACATACCCCGGGCACCCATCTGAAGACTGTACATGGCATTGGGAGAATGGGCATCATAAAATTCAAGACCGTTGTTCTCCTGTTTCAGGATATCCAGTTTGGCCTTTACTTTTTCCAGGTCAATGGAGGTATCCTTGTGATACACCATGCGGTTGGCCGATAATAATTTGCGGAATACGTCCGGACCAATGATGCGTTTATACGGCGCCGGACATTCATACATTCCGAGCGGTATATTGCCCGTGAGTTTAAACATCCGTTCAAAATTTTTCAGCAGCACTTCATCCGGATCCTCTATGTTGGCAAAATGCCCGGTGATCATGATGGCGGCATCTATACCCGTATCATAGATCTTTTTTGTGAACTCGGCTTTATCTTCAATGGTTAATCCAAAAGAGGCCGTGGCCACCACTGGTACACGTCCGTTCACATAGCGTACCACATGCTGGGTGAGTTCCAGCCGCTCATCTTCAGTGATACTATACATTTCACTGCTGAGGCAGTTGGCAAAAAATCCTTTTACCCCGGCAGCGAGGTAAAAATCGATCAGCCGGCTTACGGCATCCAGATCCACTTTCGCCTTCAGATTGAAGGGGGTGATCATCACCGGGACAAACTTGGTTGCTGTTGTCATTGTATTCTACGTTTAAGCTACAGTATTTATTAATATACCGATCCCATCTATCTGAATGGTCACCCGGTCACCAGACAACAGGGAGAAATCATTCTCCGGTACCACACAGGTACCGGTCATGAGATAGCAGCCCACAGGGTG
>CALRQQ020000028.1:0-15930 GCA_943370345.1 Chitinophaga pinensis | reverse complement strand
GACCGGGCATTGATAAAGCCGGCAGGCACTTCTGCACTATTCGATCCGATGATCAGGGGAACCCGGGCTTGCCTGCCTGTTTCATAGGCAGCCTGTGCAGTTTCCACAACCAGTTGGCCATCCAGGATCGGGCCCGGGTAAGTGGTTGGACCACCCGGCCCATTGCTTTCCTGTCCGCCGTCTATTATCTGTGCTACGGTTAGTTTTCTCAAACTGCCCAGTGCATCAGCATCCGAACCTTGTATGTTATATCGTTTGGCAAAATTAACGCCTATGGTTTCTGCAGATACCGGATAGTAGCGGTCTGCATTTTCTTTACGGATCGGCCGGCCGGTAAGCACTCCGTCGCGGCCACCACCCGACTGGATTATCGCTTTATGGAAAAGGCCTTTGGCCGCTGGTATACTGATCAGCGAATGAACGGATACGCCACCCGCTGATTCGCCGAATATCGTTACGTTGTCCGGGTTGCCTCCGAAAGCGGCTATGTTCCGTTGTATCCACTTCAGTGCTGCGATCTGGTCCATATACCCATAATTGCCTTTAGGTTCATCCGGGTGTTCCTGGCTTAAAGCAGGGAAGGCAAAAAAGCCAAGCCGTCCAAGCCGGTAATTGAAAGTGATCAGTATTACACCCTGTTTTGTAAAGGCTTCTCCGGAAAAATCCGGCTGCGACCCGCTGCCAAATACAAAGGCCCCGCCATGTATCCAGACCATTACCGGTAGTTTTGCTCCTTTTTTGGTTTTTGCCGGTGCCCAGATATTGAGAAACAGACAATCTTCTGACGAGGTCCCGGATATAGAATCGGTTCTGCGCTGAAAAGATGCCTGGGCACAATCCGCACAGAATTTATCTGCTTCGCGGATTCCTTTCCAGGCAGCTACAGGTTGTGGCGGCCGCCACCGAAAAGCACCTACCGGTGCCGCTGCATAGGGGATCCCCCTGAATACAGCCATTTCTCCCTGGGTTGTACCACGCAGCAAACCGCTGCTGGTCCTGATAACCGGCCTGGAAGCAACAGTGGTCTTGCTGACAGGTTCGGGTTGTTTTACCGGTGTTTGTTGTGCACCCAGACAATTGCAGTATAGCAATGCGGTGAGTATAACTGGCGTTAATTTCATGATCCGTAAATTAATTGCTTTCGGTTAAGGAATCGGTAACCATTTATTACCTGTAAAGGTTGTTCTCCTTTTGAATCTGACAGGTATACCAATTACTGTTTTATCTACCAGTTTTACGGTTCGGCGGTTCCGGATGCGGCAATTGCCATGCAGCGGATTATTTTTGTACCTTACTATAAACCGGAAGTATGGAACACATCTACAGGTTTGATACCGTGAGTGAGTATAATGTACTGAATAATCATGAAACACTGCACCCGTTGGTGAGTGTGATCGATTTTTCAAAGGCTAAACCCAGGTCCTGGGACGGACGTACATCCGTAAAGATCAATTACGGGCTCTATTGCATTTTTTTAAAGGAAGTCAAATGCGGGGATATCAAATACGGTTGTAATTATTATGATTATCAGGAAGGCACGTTGGTGTTTGTGGCCCCGGGACAAGTGATGGAATTTGAGACCGATGGTAAAGTGTATCAGCCGAAAGGACATGGACTCGTCTTTCATCCGGACCTGCTTCATGGCACTCCACTCGGGAAACACATGCAGGAGTACTCCTTCTTTGGTTATCAGTCTAATGAGGCCCTGCATCTGTCTGAGAAGGAACGACAGATCATCATGGATTGTCTTTCCAAGATCGAATTCGAACTCAGTCAGTCGATCGACAAACACAGCCGGAAGCTGATTGTTTCCAATATTGAATTATTCCTCAATTACTGTAATCGTTTTTATGACCGGCAGTTTATCACCCGGGATAAAGTGCATAATGGGGTATTGGAAAGATTTGAGGAGCTCCTGAATGACTATTTCAGCAACGATCAGCCCCAACAAACCGGATTGCCTTCAGTGGCCTATTTCGCTGAAGCCCTGCACCTGTCTGCAAACTACTTTGGTGATCTGATCAAAAAAGAGACCGGTAAATCCGCACAGGAATATATCCAGGTCAGGATCATAGACAGGGCGAAGGATAAAATGGCAGATGCCGGTAAGTCGATCAGTGATATTGCCTTTGAGATGGGCTTTAAATATCCGCAGCATTTCACCCGGCTCTTCAAGCAAAAAACCGGGATGACCCCGAATGAATACAGGACCCTGAATTGAGCTGATCTTTATTCAAGGCGATCATTCCCTTCAGCGGCTGAATGTTGAAGGGTTAATATACTGATGGCGACTTCTGTGTCCTGTTCATTTACTTTTTCCTCTGTACAGTTGATGATATAACAGGACAGTTGTTCTATGAACGGGATACCCATCATCCGTTGCGGTGTGGCTAAGATTACAGTGGATCCCTTTGCTAAAAACCGTTGAATCAGTTTAAGCAGGGGTGCAAACTGGTCTGGTGCGTAGTTAATATCACTGAGGAGTACCAGGTCTGCTCCTATATCATCCGGAAACTGATTCCAGTCGAGGCAACGGGCAGTCACATTGTGTAATCCAAGAAATGTGATATTCTTTTCCATCAGTTCCACCGCATCTGGGGCATGGTCGCTGATGATGACTGATGCGGCGGCCTCTGCTATTGAAAAAGACGGTAAACCGGTACCGGCACCGATCTCCATTACGTTTTTTCCCTTTACCAACTTCTTATTTGATCCGAGGAAAGCGGTTAATGCCAGCGATGCTGGCCAGACTTTTGCCCAAAAAGGAAAAGGGCTATCCGGATCTGTACTAAGCGTTTTTTCGTAGACGGTCCGGATCAATGCTGGTACAGGAAGATAGAGCGAAAGCTCATTATTGATCCGTGTCAGTTGAATCGGGTAGTCCATATAAGTATCAGATCTGCAATTTATGATTTTCGTCATCAGGGTCGGATACTTAGTTTGTCAAAAAATGACTGTTTACGTACAAAAGTCAGCCCGCCCGAATGCATATTATTTTACATTTGAATTCAATTATAATACATTTTAAAGGAGAGAACCCCGCCCGCTCCATTCATTTACACCTATGGATGATTTTACCATTATACTGGCTGACGATGATGAAATAAATAATTACCTCTCTGTATCCCTGTTAAGTGAATACATTTCTGCCGGGCAGGTCTTTGCGTTTACTTCACCCGGACAGGCGGTCAGTGAGGCCAGGCGTATATGTGGAGCACATCCATTACGGCGGTTTATTTTTTTAATAGACATCAATATGCCGGAGTTCAGTGGATGGGAAATGGTCAGGCAGCTAAAGAGCGGGCCAGCATTCGATTTTACCGGGAAGGACAGGATCTATATACTGTCTTCTTCCATCAATCCGTCTGACCGTGCAGCGGCATTGCAGGAGAAAAGTATAACAGGGTTCCTGGAAAAACCGTTGACCATTGAAGTGATTGAAACAATGCTGAAGTAATTCATACGGGGATTCGTTTTTTGTAAAAACGAACGCCGGCTAATCTGTACATATGCAGCGACTATTTTTTTTCTGCCTTTTCCTGTTGATGGGAATACAGGCCATGGCCTACGAGATTTTTGTGGACCGGAAGGGTACACTGGATGCCCGGTATATCATGCGCCATGCGGACAGCTTGTTTTACCATACCTCAAAACCCGGACTTCCTTCCGGAAAACATGTGGTGTGGCTAAGGATCGTGGTTGACAATCCCAATGACCGTTCACAGTTCAAGTATATCGCTTTTGACAATCCTGTTATCTATAAGGCTGATTTTTATTATTTCGAGGATTCATTGATGAAGCATGATCAATATGGATTCGGGTATAAGCAGATAAGTAAATTGCAGGTGACCAATATCGACGAATTCAGGGTCAATGTTCCTGCCCGGGGCAAAGTGGAAGTATTCGTCAGGATTGAACCACGGTATATATCGGTGTACTCCTATGAGATCAGACAGCTGGGCGAAATGATCACGTGGAAAGACCAGAAATTCTATGCCACGTTTGTTTTCATTTTTTTTGTGGCAATCATCTTATTTTTTTCCATATTCCTGATACGGATTTTCCCCGATCGCAAAGTTTTCCTGGCCTATATTCTCTTCCTCGTCAGTGCGCTCTTTACCTCTACCGGGATGACAGGGTATTACAGACCTTTTGCGGAATTGGTGAATCCTGTTCAGCTGACTGAAATTTTTGCGACCATCAGTCTGATGAGTTGTTTGTACCTGTTGCGGGTATTTTTCAGGATGAAAAATGCCTTTCCTCAGGCAGACAGGCTATTACACTTTACGATGGTTTACATGGCCCTGGCCTTGCTGCCACAGCTTTTTATCTTCGGCTATCAGACGGATTATTTTGTCAAGCATTATGTTTTTATACCCAGTATGCTGGTCTTTACCGGCACAACGTTTTACCTGGTTGCCAAAAAGGCCAAGTATGCAGTGCCGGTTGCCGCAGTGTTTTTTATTTCAACCATTACTTCAACGATCGTCAACATCGCTTTCCTCGGATATATACGGCTGGCCAACTGGATCCACTATTACCAGGTCTCATTGGTATTTATCATTATCATTCTGCTACTCATTGCTTTTCTGCAGTCAAGGGATAAGCAGGTGGTGGAAATGGCTGCCGCAAGTCTGAATAAGCTGATCACCGATAAAACCCATATGCTGGCCCGTTTCGGCAGCTGGTATATGGATCTGCCAACGAATATGCTTTGGGTGTCGGATGAGATGTATACCATATATGGTGTTAAAAAGAAGGATCCTCCGGATTTGAATGAATTTATCGAAAAATTACATCCGGATGATAAGGAACGGGTCATTAGAATATGGAATGCATTGGCGAACAATGTTCAGGATCCGCGTATGGAGTATAGAATTTGTCAGGACGATGGAATGATCCGCCATATCAGTGCCTCCTGGGTTATTTCATACGATGAGTTTGGGGTGGCAAACAGAGCAACCGGGTATGTGCAGGATATTACAGAAAGGGTGCTGGCTGAAGAAGAAAAGTCGGCCATATCTTCTGAGCTGATCCAGCGAAATCAGGTGCTGGAGGAATTTTCCTACACCGTATCTCATAATCTTCGCAGTCCCCTTGCAAATATTCTCGGTCTTTGTGATATGATCGACCGGAAAATGAAAGAGGGGAAACTGGATATGGTACCAGTAAAAATGCTGACTGAATCATCAAGAAGACTCGATTCCATCCTCCGGGACCTCAACACACTGCTGAATTATGATAAAAAGCTGAATGTACTCAAGACGCCCATGCAGCTGGAGGATGTGGCGAAGGAAACCTGGGAGATCTACCGGGAAAAATGTGAGTTCCTGGGTGGACACTTTACCTGGGATTTCAGTGGAACAGGGATGGTTCATCTGGTCAAGCCTTATATGGATAATATTTTCCAGAACATGCTTTCCAACAGCTTGAAATATTCCCGTCCGGGCATACCTCCTGTCATTCATTTTAGTGGTCAACTAAAAGAGGGCATGTTGCAGCTTGAGTTCCGGGACAATGGTCTGGGCATTGATCTGGAAGCGAATCGCTCCAAAGTCTTTGGTCTTTACCAGCGATTCAATCCCAAAGCTGCAGAAGGCAACGGTCTCGGCCTCTACCTTATCCGGTTACAGGTGGAAAAGATGAAAGGGAAGATCGATGTACAAAGCGAGTTGAATGCCGGAACGACTTTTACGATTACAATACCGGTATAGAGCTGTTCATTCATTTCACTTAACGCCAATTACGGGTCAGCCATTTCCGTACGGGTACATCATACCATTTTACACAGGCCCAGGCAATCAGTATCGCGGATACCAGGGTCACTATACCTGCCAGTACTGTGATCATCACGGCATCAGTGGATCCGTTTTTACTGTATTGTTCATTTTTGGATACCCAGGCCATATACATATAAATGACCGGGTAATGTGTAATGTACAGGGGGAAGGAAATATCGCCCAGCCATTTTACAAGTCCGGATACTTTCCCCTCTTTGATCTGGCCACTGGCACCCCAATACACAATCATTGGGAATACGGCTATAATGATCAGTGAATCATACAGCCCGTTCAACCAGGGCTGTTCATGTCCGCCCAACCGGGGGAAAGCCAGTATGGCGATCAGCAACAGACTACATCCGGCGAAAGCATGGTTGAATTGCCCGGGTTTAATAAGTCTTGATAAAAGTAACCCCGCAAGGAAGGGATAAAGTAAACGGGTGAAACCGATCCGTAATTGGGTGGCATCGAGCGACCAGCCCCCGATGACATCACCTTGCGGACCTGTAACAGCTAAATGGATCAGCGCAGCCCCGGCGATAAATGCGAGTACTGCCAATACCTTATTCGGGAGTTTGCGCAGGAGCAGGGCATAAAGGATATTGGCAATATATTCAAAGAACAGGGTCCATGCCGGTCCGTCAAGCGGATGCATTTCACTCCAGCCCCTGATATCCATGGAAGGAGGTACGGGCAATAAGGTAAAACCGATCAGCAGGATGCCGATCATTTTCCAGACCGGTACTTCATGAATGCCGGGGAAAAAGGCACTGTCCTGAAAATAAAAAGTAACCGCCCCGATCAGCATTCCCATAATGATCATCGGATGCAAACGGATCAACCGGCGTTTGAAAAAACCGCCCAGGCTCATGTTGTGCCAGCGGTCATCATAGGCATACCCGATCACAAAACCAGATAGTACAAAGAAAAAATCAACAGCCAGATAACCATGATTGACGATCTGCTTTACATGGTCCCCGCCCGAGAACGTTTCGAAAATATGGAAGATCACCACCATGATAGCGGCGACACCACGTAATCCATCGAGAATGGGATAGTGTTTTTTGGAATCGGTAAAACCGGAAAACGGCGTACTCATATTGCAGCAATTGTTAGTTGGAATACTGGTTATGCTGAAATCTACCATATTATCAGCATACGTAATTTGATATTTATCAAAAATACCATAAGATACAATAGCCGGTGACGCAGATTAAGTAAAAACTACAAAATCGGCAATTAAGTGGCTATCGGGAGCCCTTGAAATGAGAGGACAGAAAAGTAAATGGGTAAATTGATAGCAAAACAAAAACAATGAATAATTTAATTGTGCCTGTGCTGCTCGCAGCCGTTCTGTCGTTCAATCAATCCGTAAAAAATCCTGGCAGTACACCTGTCGGCCAGGGGAATAAAAGCATCACCGGTGGCGGGACCGGTCTTGAACCCATGCGGCTGCAAGGAGCTAACTCGTACGACTCCGCTAAATCCACCATTGCGATCAATGCGATTCAGAAAGCCTACGGATCTGTTTCCGGCAAAGTCAATTACGACTGGAGGGGAGGCGATTTCAAAATCAAAGCGGAAGTGAAGTGTGTGACATTTACGGGCAATATTGCAAAGGTGACTTCAGTCATTACGGAAGTGGCCGGCAGCGATGCTTCAATAGCTAAATATGGTTCCTGGGGATATAAAGTCGGAAAAGAGTGTGTGATTTCAGTTCAGGATAACGGCAAGGACGAAGATAAATTCAGTGATGTGTATCCTTATGGTTGTAATGGCCGCACCAATGCGCCATATATCAAAGTCAGTGGTAATTTCACGATTAAATAAGCATGAATACAGGTTATTTTTAAACCGGCCAGCGGCCGGTTTTTTTATGGGTATTCCACCCGGTTTTGATGCGCTGATCAGTGGGGCACCCCGGGTTGCCCATTTATTTTTATATTTATCAGGTAAACCACTACTCAATGAACCGGAAGTCTTTTATAAGTACAGTTGCCCTTGCCGGGGTAGTTGGCGTAAACACGACTATGCATACCAACGATAAGCTTTTACTGCACCATGTGTTTTTCTGGCTGAATAATCCGGAATCGGTAGCTGATAAGCAGCAACTGATAGAAGGACTGAAGACGCTCGCAGCAATCCCCACGGTCCGGAAACTGCATATTGGTGTATTGGCGTCTACCGAGAAACGGGAAGTCGTGGATACCTCCTGGGATGTTTCAGAACTGATGTTTTTTGATGATGCCGCCGGACAGAAAGTCTATCAGGACCACCCCATTCACCAGGCATTTGTAAAAAATTATGCTCATCTCTGGAAGAAAGTACTGGTCTACGATGCCATTGATATCTGAACAACAAACCCTCAACCCTTCTATGCCCCTCCAATCTGCAGTCCCCATCCTTGCTTTTCTTGATGCAACTGCATCAGCTGATTTTTACCGTAAACTCGGCTTTACCTGCAACGACAGCTGGAAGGAATACCTCATGTGCAGCCGCGACAAGATCGAGATCCATCTCTGGAAATGTGATGACCCCGCCATTCCGAAGCATACCGGTTGTTATGTCCGTGTGGATGAGATCGGCACGTTATATGCGGAGTTCAAGGCACTGGGTGTCGTCCATCCGAATGGTCCGCTCGAAAACAAACCCTGGGGCATGCGACAGTTCAGTATCCTGGATAACAGCGGGAATATTATCAACTTCGGGCAGTATCTGGATTGAATTATATAATATTCTCTTTCTATTTAGTTAGTTGTCCCATCAGGGTTTACTTTCTTTTGCATCAACTGAAAAAATAATGTTGATGAAGAAAGTACTTATTGTATCGATCATCTTTCTGCATACTTGCCGGGCTGTGCAAGGCCAGCAGACAGATTCCACCCGGCAACCCTTTCACTTTTCCGGATCTGTCAGTGCAACCCATAATGGCCTGTCCTTTATTCCCACTTTTTCATTGGAGAAACCCGCAGCTATAATTAATCTGTCCATGGGACGAAAGGTCCGGTTTGAACCAGAGATGCGCTTTGGGCTGGACGGGAAGCCCTGGAGCTTTCTTTTCTGGTGGCGATTTTCGCCGCTGAATACTGGTAAATTCAGTCTCCGCCTGGGAGCACATCCCGCTATGAATTTCAAATCGCAGACCATAACCCTGAATGGGGTACAACAAAAAGCGATCATCTCCCGCCGGTATCTGGCCGGAGAACTGGCCCCGGTATATACTATTTCAAAAAATCTGTCAACCGGAGTCTATTATCTTTACTCAAGGGGATTGGACCCGGGCACTGCAAAGAACAATCACTTTCTGTCCTGTAATCTGAGTATGAGTCACATTCGTGTAATACGGGATTGGTACCTGAAGGTTGTTCCCCAAATGTATTACCTGAAGCTGGATCAGCAGGATGGCTATTTTGCTACTTCTTCATTTGCGATTGCCAAACCGGGTTTCCCCTTATCATTTGGCGCGATCATCAATAAACGGCTGAAGGCCGATATTACCGGCAGCCGTGATTTTGTATGGAATACGACCCTGGTCTATTCATTCAGCCGGAAATGATATGAAAAAGAACTCCGCTGAAAATCCGGTAAGTTTGTGGAGCATGGGCAAGATCGAATCCATCTGTGAGTTTTATACCCGGAAATTCGGGTGGATACCGGACAATATCCGGGACGGGATTGGGCATGTCAATGTATTCAAACTTAAGCCGCCGCCCCCCGGTATGGAATATGTGATCCCGTATAAACGAAGGGATTTTTATAAGATCACTTTAGTGGTCGGCAATAGCAGAGTACATTATGCTGACCAGGTCGTTGAGGTGAAAAAACAGGCCCTTAGTTTCTCCAATCCGCAAATACCGTATAAATGGGAGCATGTGGAACGGATTAAGGATGGGTACTACTGTATTTTTAACCAACACTTTTTTCATCAACTCGGGAACTTGCTGCAATATGATGTTTTTCAACCAGGGGGTACTCACCTCTTTGAACTTACTGATGAACAGGTAGCCCTTTTGTACCCCATTTTTCAGCGAATGGAACAGGAACTGGCATCTGATTATACATATAAGTATGATGTACTTCGCACTGAAGTTTCCGGGTTGCTGCATTTTGCCATGAAGCTGCAGCCGAATATCAGTGCTGTCAGGCAACCCCTGAATGCAGCCCAACGGATCGCCACTCTTTTCCTTGAACTACTGGAACGCCAGTTTCCGATTGATGAAAACCATCCTTCACTCATTCTCCGGTCCGCCTCTGATTTTGCGGCTCAGTTGAATGTACATGTGAATCACCTGAATAAAGCGGTTAAAGAAACAACGGATAAGACGACCACCCAGGTCATTGCCGAACGGGTGGCACAGGAAGCAAAGATCCTGTTGAAGCATAGTCCGTGGACAGTTTCGGAGATCGCCTTTACACTGGGTTTTAAAGAGCTGACCCATTTCAATAATTTTTTCAAGAAGCAAGTGGGTGTAAGTCCGCTGGCATTCAGGAAGAATTGAAATTTGTAACTCTTTCATTCAATTTCGTTAGTTCCTCACCGGGTATTTACTGATCTTTATTTTTTAAATGAATAGCATATGGAAAAAATGCCTGTCAGACAGCTGGGCGCAACTGGCCCCCTTGTATCAGCCATCGGACTTGGTTGTATGGGAATGAGTTTTGGGTACGGGCCACCGGCAGATGAGAATGAAATGATCAGCCTGATCCGGCAGGCTGTAGCGGAGGGAATTAATTTTTTTGACACGGCAGAAGTGTATGGCCCTTACATAAATGAAGAGCTGGTTGGAAGAGCACTGGCCCCTTACAAGGGTCAGGTCATTATAGCCACCAAGTTTGGATTTAATATTGTGGATGGTAAGATGGCGGGACTGAACAGTCGTCCTGAAAACATCCGGAAAGTAGCAGAAGCCTCTTTGAAGCGGTTAGGTGTGGAAGTGATTGATTTGTTTTACCAGCACCGGGTAGATCCTGCCATCCCTATTGAAGAAGTGGCTGGTACAGTAAAAGACCTGATCAGCGAAGGTAAAGTAAAGTACTTCGGGCTCTCTGAAGCAGGTGCAGGCACGATCCGTAAAGCACATGCGGTACAGCCCGTCACAGCTTTACAGAGCGAATACTCTTTATGGACACGTAAACCGGAAGAGGAGATCATTCCAACATTAAAAGAACTGGGTATTGGTTTTGTTCCATTCAGTCCCCTTGGCAAAGGGTTTCTGGCAGGCAAAATAGATGTAAACGCCCGGTTTGCTGAAACAGATATCCGTAATATTCTGCCCCGTTATACGACGGAAGCCAGAGAAGCCAATCAGGTCCTGGTGGATCTCCTGAATACAGTGGCGCAACGTAAACAGGCAACTGCAGCGCAGATTGCCATTGCGTGGCTATTGGCGCAACAACCCTGGATCGTACCGATACCTGGTACTACCAAAGTTCACCGGTTAAAAGAAAATACCGGAGCCGCTTTCGTTGAACTCACTAAGGATGATTTACAGGAAATTGAACAGGCTGCCGCGAAGATCAGCGTAGTAGGCAACCGTTATACGGAACAAATGGAGCGTATGACCGGACTATAACAGAGTGGTCTTTTTAAAGATCGCAAAATCCATTTCACACCGGATCTCATAGCCGGCTTGTTCATACAAATCAATGGCCCTTTGATTATCATTCCGCACATGCAGGAATGGAGTCTGTCCTTCGCCAGCAATGCGGGCCGTGGCTTGTGAAAGTAAGGCCGCACTGTATCTTCTGCCAGAGTAATCCGGATGGGTGCAAATGGCACTGACTTCAGTGTAGCCGGGAAACCTCAATCGTTCACCAGCCATGGCGGCCAAGCGTTCACCTTCAAATACCCCGATATAGTTGCCAAACTCAATGGTGCGTTGATTAAAAGGACCTGGTTTGGTCAGGGCAGTCAGTTCAAGCATTTGCGGAATGTCCGCTTTTCCCAATGAACGGATATGGACACCCGCCGGTTGAAACGGCAGATGTTTCCGGCAAACCAGCTGGAACAATTTTATCGCAAACCCTCTTTTGCATTGGGCGGGAAGATCCAGTGATTGAGCAGTGATATAAAAAAAATTCCGGTCAGAGGGTAAATGCGCTACCAGGTATTCTTTATCCGCCTCATCCCAGTCTGCCATGGCGACAAAGGGAGAAATTTCGGGATAGAAATATTTAAGCCGCTCATCCCCTTCGTTAAAATCCCGGTGATGGGTACATAATGCATGCCAGATGGGATTATCTAATATATTTTCCATGGCAGCCGTGTTATTTACCCGGTAGTTTTTTTCTTGGGTTATCCAGATAGGCCGCCACGACTTCTTCCATATCCACGTTCATGAGATTGGCCAGGGTGAGCATCCACATCAATACGTCCCCGAATTCTTCCCTGGCATTTTCCTTATCCCCGCGGGCAATGGCGGAAGAGAGTTCACCCACTTCTTCGTGAAACCATAAAGCGGTATGATAAATACCACGGGCATTATCATTTTCAAAATAACGGTCCCTGACAATCTGTTGCAGTGCTGCAATTTCCATAGACTGAATATTGTTGATTAGTTGGTTTCTTTCTTAGGTGCTGAACGGCTGCCGCTGTATAATTCATATTCAAATAACCGGCAATCAATTTTACTGGTATAAAATTCGATCCGGCGTTTGGCTTTCAATCCGATCTTTTTGGCCAGTTCGAGGTTGCCGGTAAACACATAACCAAAATAGCCACCGCATTTCTGTTTCATAAAGTCACCGATCCGGGCATAGGTGTCTTCCAGTTCCTTGATATCACCCAGCCGTTCGCCATATTCAGGATTCACGAAAAATATACCGGGCACTCCTTGCGGCACTTCTGTGTCGGCAAAGTCACAGACCCCGAAATCGATCAGGTCGGCCACCCCGGCAGCAATGGCGTTCTTTTTTGAGTTTTCAATGGCCCGGGCACTGTAGTCCGTCGCAATAATGCGGAGGCCGGGCACTTCTTTTATCTGTTCTTCCAACCGGGCATCTTCTTTAAAATAGTCGGATTCGTCATATCCCTGCAGGTGCATGAAGGCATAGTTGGTGCGGAACAATCCGGGCCGGCGGTTGGTGGCGATCATGGCCGCTTCAATGGCCAGGGTACCTGAACCGCACATGGGATTCACAAAGGGCGATTGGTGGTCCCAGTTGGTAGCATAGATCGTTGCGGAAGCCAGTGCTTCGAGCATCGGGGCTTGTCCGGGTATCTTCCGGTAACCATGTCGCCCCAGCGAATCACCCGAGGTGTCAATGAATACCTCTGCTTTTTCATTTTTCCAGAAGAGGTTGATCACCGCCCCGCTGAGTTCAGATCCGGTAGAAGGACGTTTGCCGCTTTTTTCCCGTAACCGGTCCACAATCGCGTCTTTCACACGCAGGTTGGCAAACATGCTGTTGTTGATCGTGGGATTATTCACATTACTGGTAATGGAGAAATAGCCATCATCCGGTAAAATATTTTCCCAGGGAAAATCAAGCAGATTTTTATAAATATCGTCGGCATTAACAGCAGTAAACTGTTTTATTTTATATAAAACCTGGCTGGCGCAACGGAGATTGAGATTGAGCCGGATACAGTCGGTCACGGTGCCGGTGAGTTTCACCCCGGTAATAAAAGTCTCATCAGGCTTAAACCCCAGTTCAATTACTTCCTGTTCCAGGTAAGGGGCAAGCCGTTTAGGGCAGGTAATGATCAGCTCCGCCTTAGTGGTAAATACATTCATCATGGCGGTAAAGGTAGAATATAAAGAGCGGGTTTTGATTTTTGCATCACTCAGTTTACAAACACTTCATCCGTGAATATCCAGCCTTTATCTCCTTTACCCGGATGCCACTGCGGCAGTTTTGCTACCGGGATGGCCACTATTTTAATGTATTTCAACAAGACCGGGGAGAAGGCTAACTCGAATGCCTTAAGATAACCCGGCACCACGCTCAGTGGTTGCTGTGGTGTAAGCCGGCTCAGCAGCTTTAAGCGGCCTGCTTCCTCACCACCCCAGACTTCAATTGATACCGGCGGCATGATATAGCCGCCAATATCTATGAGCGTACTAAGGGTCACGCTGGAAACAGTTACCGGCAATGAAAACTGCAGTAAGGTTTCCATTTTATTTTTCCGGTATCCCAGCCATTTGCCGCTTTTGAAATTTCCGGCTTCTCCTTTTACCAGGTCAGTCAGTGTGCCCGGGCCATCACCCTTGTATTGTTCTTCCGGCGGCAGCAAGTGGATGACCGAATCCACCCGGTGCTTTGCGCTGAAGAAGTACGTTTCCATGATATCACTGCTGATCCATCCCGGTTTAAAAGCTTTTGCTTTTACGGTCACATTCTGAGTGAGTGTGGTATTTTGCCTGTATACCGGCGATCTGATACTATCCGGATCTGTTCCATCCAGTGTATAATGGATACTTACACCGTTTACATAATGTTTTAGCCGTAATGCGATGGGGTCGCTGATGATCTGTTCTTCATTGAGTAATACAGGCGGGGTCAGTTTTAATAAGGTGGTATCACCGGTAAACCCTTTTTCAACAACCACTCCTTTCAGTGTAACGGTCAGTTGATTCATATCCGCTTCACTGAGCCCGGTATTCCACAGGTAGAGTCTGGATAATTTTTTTAGTCCAGTCAGTTTATTAATATCTTCTTTTTTAACCATTGTACCGGAGAGGGAGAGTTGCCGGAGCTCTTTCAGTTGATTCAGTTCATCTAAATACTTCCCACTGATTGCAGTAAAAGACAGATTCAGTTTGCGCAGGTTGCTGAATTCACTGATCATTTTCAGTTCTTCATCTTTTACCGGCATACCGGTCAGGTTGAGACTGATCAGTTGTTTTTTTACGACCAGCAGTTCTTTCAATTGTCCGGTTGTATAAGCCGGCGCACTGAAAAAAGAAGCGCCCAGTGCCGGCGAATGCATGGCCAGTGCGGTGACCGCCCGGTAATTTGTATTCAGCTCTTTTATTTTAGATTCATCAGCCTCCGTAAAATCATAATGATCCGTTTCAATGGTATTGAATCGGGCATGGGCCATGATCCGGAGTGAATCTGTTTCCGGCAGATCCATTACCCGGGTCTTGAAACCAGCTCCGCTTTTTATCCATAGATACAACAACTGTATTTCCTGATCCGTAAGTTGTGGTTTTCCTTTTGGCGGCATATGCTTTTTGTCTTCGGGATCTAAATGTACCCTGCTCAGCAGTAAGCCAAAACCTGCAGCCGTGGTATCCCATAGTTTTCCGTTCTTTCCCCCTTTAACCAACAGGGCTGTTGTTTCCATGGACAGATCACCCTTTGCTTTTTTTGCGTTATGGCAACTCATACATTTGGCTTCCAGTACCGGCCTTACCATATGGGTATAGACTTCTGCTTCTTCCATCAGTACAACCGGTGCATTTTTTTCCGGCAGTACCGGTGCCAGTAAATAATTTTCACCATGTGTAATCGTGGCGCCCTGATGTCCGGTGAATAGTACCAGTACCAGGCAGGCAATCGATAGGGAAATCCTGGATCCGGCGAAGTGGTTGATCTTTTCCCGCCAGGCAAACCAGCCAAAACTGAGTAAGGAAAGCGAGATGCCACCCCATTTATGCCAGTTTACCAATGAGGTATCATATCCTTCTTCTGTGGAAAGAAATAAACCCATGAGGGCGCTGATGGCGGCAGTCAGTGCAGAAAACAAAAGAAGGGATTCGCTGATATGCCGGGTAAATTCATTTTCAAGGCTGCGTTTTCCCATGAACAGCATCCAGATAATATACAGGATCAGCAATACCAGTGGAAAATGCAGGAGCATGGTATGCATACGCCCGGCCACCTGCAGCCAGGGCGGTATAGCCAACCGGCTTTCAAAAAGCAACAGGAATACCAGCAGGCAGTTGAGGGCCAGACAAATATTGAAAAGCAGATTCCTGATGCGTTGCATACTTAATAGATCTTTAATTCATCAATAAACATCCACGCATGCTGTCCACTGGCCGGATGCCAGGCGGGCATTGCCTTGCGGACTACCAGCGTGATATAGAGATGCCGGGTCTTTACTGCGCGCCCCGCTTTTATCATACTGTACCGGCATTGACTGCCTGTTGTTTCTTTTTCAGCACTCCACTGTTGCGTTCCCAGGAGATGAAGCCCGGTT
>CALRQQ020000027.1:0-15984 GCA_943370345.1 Chitinophaga pinensis | reverse complement strand
ACGAAAAGCGGCTGACCGCTACCGGTAACGGTTGAGTTACCGCGGATCTTAATTGTTGCAGCACCACCGGGCTGTCCACTATTATTTAACACCTGAACACCAGACACTTTACCCTGGAACAATTGGTCGGGAGAAGTAAAGACCCCTTTATTAAAGTCTTTTTCTTTCACTGAACCAACCGAACCGGTCAGGTCTTTTTTCTTGGCAGTACCATAACCGGTCACAACCACTTCATTCAGGTTTGAACCGAATGTAGCCACGAAGGAAACTTCCACAGAAGATTTACCGGCGATGGCCACTTCCTGGGATTCGTACCCTACAGAAGTGATCACCAGAGTGGTCACATTAGATCCTACAGAGAGGGAAAAGGTTCCATCAGGCTTGGTGGAAGTTCCTGTTCTGGAGCCCTTGGGCTGAACAGAAGCCCCGGCCACGGGGGAACCATCTTTTGAGTCAGTCACTCTACCTGTAACGGTTCTGTCCTGCGCAGATACAACCTGCACGGAAACCGCAAATACAAGGCAAAGGATAGCAGAAAGCAGCGTTTTTGCAGACATAAGCAATCGATTTTTTTAAAAATTATAATCGGTGTAATTATCCAAATTTCATATGGCCTGATCCGTCTGTACCACTGGAACTATAAGGGGGGACCGGCTTTTGTTTCAATCAACATGGTCTGGCAATCCTGAGATTCTTCTTCACAGGCAACGAATCACTCCGTATTGCTGCGTTGAAAAAAAGAATGTTAAAATTCCCATTCGGCGATAAATTTATAGTTATTTAGATGTATCAGGAACACATTCAGCGGGTTTTAGGTCGCAAAAAATGACCGAAAACATTTCCGCAAATGTTTGCGGTGGAAAAATTACTTTTATAGTTCATACGATTGCTCGCTTATGGGAAGTCCCGCCACACTCAAGAAGATTTCAACCCAGTTGAACATCAGCATCTCCACGGTGTCACGTGCGTTGAAAAATCACCCCGATATTTCCGAAAACACAAAACGGAAAGTCAAGGAACTCGCTTTACTCATGGAATACGAGCCCAATGCGTATGCGGTAAACCTGCGGACCAATAAAAGCCGCGTGTTTGGGCTGATTGTACCGGTGATCTCTAACCTGTTCTATGATTCCTTTATTGCCGCGGTGGAAGAGGAAGCCCGCCGGCATGGGTATTCCCTGATCATTCTTCAGTCCGGCGATGACCCCTTGCAGGAAGCGGAGAATCTGAAACTTTGTAAACTCAACCGGGTGGATGGCGTGTTTATATCACTGGTGGCCGACAGTAATTCGTCCCAGCTCTACAATAAACTGAAAGAGACCGGCACTCCGGTTGTATTCTTTGATAAAGTACCCGATGATACCGGCTTTGATACTATTTGTATGGCCGATGAAGAAGCCGCCACCATGGCGGCCAATACGATCCTGAAATACAAAAGGAAAAAGGTGCTGGCATTATTGGGAAATGCAGACCTCTCGATCACCAAAAAAAGAAAGGATGCTTTTCTGAGAGTGTTTGAAAAAGAAAAGAACGCACCAACGCTGGAGATCCGCCATTGCCTGAACACGGCGGAAGCCCGCCGGATCACCGCTGAAGCATTAAGTAAAAAAAACCGGCCGGACCATATTTTTTGCATGAGTGACGAACTGTTGATCGGGGCCATGAAGAGTATCTACCAGACCGACCTCCGTATACCGGATGAACTGACCGTATTGGCGATCAGCAACGGATTTATCCCGGGACTGTATAAACCGGAGATCACCTATATCGAAACCAGCGGATTTGAATTGGGCAAGCTGTCGGTCAAACGCATGCTGGAGATCATGGAAGGACCCAACCCTTGCCGCTCGATCATCCTTCCTTCGCGGCTGGTGACCGGAGGCTCGCTCTGAATCAGGCAAGTTGCAGCGGGGTCGTGGACTTAGCGGACTTGTTACGGTATTGTTTTTTCAGCATATACAGTTTACCGGGGCGATGCGGCACATCATCTTCCATTTCGTCGATATCCACCAGCCAGTCTTTGATCGAGATCTTCTTCCGGAAATTCCGGCGGTCAAGTTCCACGCCCAGGATGGCTTCATACAGTTCCTGTAATTCACGCAGGGAAAATTTCTCCGGCAGCAGATTGAAAATGACCGGGTGTTCCATGACCTGTTCGCGTAAACGGCCAAGACAGGTATCCAGGATCAGTTTGTGGTCGAAGGCCAGTTGTTGTATCTCATCTACTTTATGCCAATGCAGTTCATTGAGGTCAAGCTGCAGCTTATGATTGCTGACATCGATGAGGGAATAATAGGACACCGTGATCACACGACCGGACGGGTGACGGTTGATATTGCCAAAAGTCCTGACCTGTTCCAGGTATACATCATCCAGGCCGGTCCGCTCCTTCAATACCCGGTAAGAAGCCGCTTCCAGATCTTCATCGGGTTTGATAAAATCACCGAGCAGGGAATAGAGTCCGGAGAATTCCTGCATATCCGATTTGATCAGGAGAACTTTCAGTTCTTTTTCTTCATACCCCAGGATAACACAGTCGATCGAAATACCAATATTGAAATAATCAAGGTGACTGATCTTCTCCGTCTCTGCGGTCTTGAGTTGTTGTAAGGCTTTCTCCGTCATCGCTGCTGCATTTGGTCTGTTATTGAATCGCCAGTTTACACTGGATGGTTTTTGTTCCGGTCCGGATGGACACAATATAGATTCCTGACGGCAACATACTTATTTTTTCCCCGATAGCAATCCGGTGCTTTCCTTTTGCGAGGGATTGGGATAAAACAGTCCCCAGTTTACGGCCACTGATATCAGCGATTTCTGCCTGCACCAGTCCTGCCTGGGGCACATCGATCTCCAGTTGTGATCCGGCCACCGCAGGATTGGGATAGATCCGGGCCGCAAAGAGGGTGGCGGCAGGGCCTGTTCCGGGATCGGATGTTACTACGGCATTGGTCAGGTTGCGGTTTACAAATACATGCAATTCGCCGGGTTGCAGATTGAAACTCTGCGCAGCACCGGTAGAGGTGAACGTACCGCCTCCGAGGTAATCATACCAGGTACCGGCTGCAGGAAAAGTAAAGGTGCCGGTCTGCGGGTTCACATCAAAATTGCCGATCACGCATACCATGGAGGAATCAGTGGCACTGCGCAGGGTCAGGGTCTTGAACGCCCCGGCCAGTCCACGGGTAATGGTGATATTATTGGCCGTGAACACATCTTTATACCAGGGGTGTGCACGTAGTTTATTCATGCTGCTGAAAATATCATAGAGCCGTTTACGGCCGGTCACTGTTAAATAATCCCAGCGGATCGGTTTATTGCTCAGGCGGCAGTTAGTATTGATCGTGCCGTCGGTACAACGGTTGATGGAAAAATCATACCCCTGTTCGCCAAATTGCCAGACCATTTTCGGTCCGGGTGCAGACAGGAAGAAACCGGCACAGAGTTCAATACGGCGAAGGGCCGTAGCCAGGTCGCGTACATTATGCGCACTGTTGGTGTTATTACCGAAATTCAGACTCTTATACATCATTCTTTCCTCATCATGACTCTCCATATAACTGACGAGGTGCGGTTTACTCCAGCCACGTGCATTATACAGGTAGCGTTCAAAATTGGAGGTACTCACCCAGCCCATCGCCGCTTCCTGGAAATTATAGGTGTCATTGCCCCAGAGCATCATCCCATAATCGGATAATTCTATTTCTTCATTATCAGCAGCAAAATGCTCCAGGATCACATAACTGCCGGCCGCTTTTAACTGGCAGGTATCATAATAGCGTTTCCAGATGGCTACTCGGTCTGCATGATACTGTGAGATACAGGCTTCATTGGTGGTGCTGGCTCCGCACTGCGTGTTTTGGGTAAATCCTTTGGAAAGGTCAAATCGGAAACCGTCTATCTTGTATTCCTGCAACCAGTGTTCCACTACCCTGCTGGTGAAATAACGGGTGGCCAGGCTTTCGTGATTAAAATCATTGAATACATTGTACGGGTGCGTAGCCGACACATTCAGCCAGGGATTATTCGCCGCAGGCTGGTTGGTGCTGCTGTTCCAGTACAGTTTGGCCAGCGGATTATCGCCGGTCGTATGATTGAGCGCAATATCCATGATCACGGCAATACCCCGACGATGACAACTGTCAATAAATTCCTTTAACCGGTTCTTGGGTCCGTAATACTTATCCGGTGCCAGGAAATAGGAAGGATTATAACCCCAGCTTTCATTGCCGTCAAATTCATTCAGGGGCATGAGCTGGATCGCATTCACGCCCATGGTCTGGAAGTAATTCAGGGTATCTTTCAACGTCTTCCAGTCATGTGCTTCGATGAAATCGCGCAACAACATTTCATAAATGACCAGGTTGCGTTTATCAGGACGGGCAAAATTATTGATGGTCCAGCTATAGCCCGGTGCATTGGTCTGCAATACACTCACGATTCCGGTGGTAAGTCCGGTGGGATACGCTTTTAAAGAAGGATAAACAGCCGGAGTAATAAATTGGTCATTATTGGGGTCAAGGATCTTCTCGGCATAGGGATCACCCACTTTCAGGTTCCCATCCACCAGGTACTGGAAAGCATATTCAGTGCCGGGGGTCAGTCCGCTGATGCGCAGCCACCAGTAATTGCCATCCGGTGTCTTATTCATCACATAATTACTTTGTTCGGCCCAGTTGCTCCCCGGAAAATCCCCGATTACCGATACCCTTGTTTTATTAGGGGCATACAGGACCAGCACCACCGATGTATTACCCGGCTCATAATTGATACCATCTCTGACACCGGCTGGCAATGGGGCGACATTCACGGGTGTAGAAACAAAAAAGGAGAATGATTCAGACTTCGTGGTAGCTCCGTCAATAGCATCCACGCGAATGGTCTGATTACCGCCTGTGCTTAATACCGGATTGGCGGATATCGTGGTGACACCACTGGCCGTTTGAATTTCGTTGCCATTGAGGAACAATTTCATTGTTGACGATTTATTCGCGATCGCCGTCAATGCGATATTGTCACCCACTTGTTTAGTTATGGGCTCCGGAATACGGATATTCGTTGGCTGAAAAACCGGTACTGTAAAACGGGTAGCAATTGTATTATCATAGACTGGAATAAACATATCGCTGGCATCAGCATTACGTTGCACTTTATCGCCCGCCCCGTTGCGGAACAAAATGGCGATCTTCTGAATGGTTTCGCCGGCAGGTACGCCGGCCGGTGCATTAAAGAAGGTACGCGGATTACTGATGCTATAGGTCCATTTGTTATTGCCAATATACGTGGCCTGTGCTGCAGTCGGGGTGGTAGCCCAGGTAAACTTGGCATATTTCCAGTCGGTGGGACCGGTGCTGGCACTGGTGATAACGCCTATATGTACATATACATCGGAAGGTGTCGCATAATTCAATAACCCCTGGTTGCCTTTACTGGCATCCATGACGATACTTATATTATCATTATCCTTGGAAAAATCGGGTGTCCAGGTCAGCAACTGGGCATTCGCCATCCCCGCAAACAATACCCCTACAACTAACAGAGAAGTCATTCTTTTCATAGCAAGCTTTTTAGCAATTCAGATTCCCGGATAAACAAATCCATAAAGGAATATCCTGTACCGAAGTTAGCAAATATGTACTAACTACACATTAATTTTTCACGTGTCTGAAACCCAAAACGGGAATTTTTTATAGCCGCTTGCTGATTAACTTTACGGCCAAGACTCCAGACTATGTATTCAGCTGAACAGACAAAAAAAATCCAACTACTTACAAATGAGCTAATTACTCTTTTGAAAACCGGCCCTTTACCGGCTGATCGGATAGAAGTGCTGCGGGAAGTCCTGCGGTTTCATGAAAACCGGTACTATGTGCTTTCCGAACCCCTGATCGCGGATGTGGAGTATGATCAGCTGTATAAGGCCCTGGAAAAAATGGAGAATGAACACCCTGAACTGATCACACCCGACTCCCCCACACAACGTGTGGGGAAGGGACTCACCAGGGATTTTCCGACGGTACAGCACCTGGTACCAATGCTTTCGCTTGACAATTCATACAATGCGGAAGACCTGCAGGATTTCGACCGGAAAGCCCGCGAACTGACCGGGTTGGAGCAGATCGAGTATTGTGTGGAACCCAAGTTTGACGGAGCGAGCATCTCCCTGATCTTTGACAATGACCTGCTGGTACGGGGTGCCACCCGGGGCGATGGCGTGGAAGGTGATGAGATCACGAACAATATCCGGCAGATCAGGACCATTCCGCTTTCCGCCGGCTTTTCAAAATATGGTATACAGCAGGTCGAGATCCGGGGTGAGGTGCTGATCAATAAATCGAATTTTAAAAAATACAATGACCTGTTGATCGCACAGGGAGAAGACCCCAAGGCCAATCCCCGCAATATGGCTTCCGGCACGTTGCGGTTGAAAGATCCGGCCGAAGTAGCCAAGCGTAACCTGGAAGCCTTTGTTTATCATGTCAGTTATTATACGCTTCAGAAAGAAGCGGTTGTTCCCGCAATGCTGACCACACATGCCGGATCCCTGAAACTCCTTTGGGAACTGGGCTTCCGCAGTCCTGAACAGGAAAAGAAAGTATTTAAAGGTATTGATGAAGTGATCCGTTATGTAGGAGAATTTGAAGCCAGCCGTGATGACCTCCCGTATGAAATTGACGGGATGGTGATCAAGGTCAATGATTTTGCATTACAGGATAAAATGGGCATGACCTCGCATCATCCACGCTGGGCCATTGCATTTAAATTCAAAGCACGTCAGGCTACGAGTAAACTATTAAATGTGGAATTTCAGGTAGGCCGTACCGGGGCGGTTACACCCGTGGCCAAACTCGAACCGGTGGCAGTGGGCGGGGTAACGGTGAGCAGTATATCAGTTCACAATGAAGAGTATATCCGGGAAAAAGACCTGCGGATCGGGGATGCCGTGCTGATTGAACGGGCGGGAGATGTGATCCCGCAGATCGTAAAGTCCATGCCCGAACTGCGCAGTGGCCATGAGCAACCGATCCAATTCCCCAAACAATGCCCTGTTTGTGCCAGCCAGTTGTTCAAGGAAGAAGAAGAAGCCGTGTGGCGTTGTATCAATATAGAATGCCCGGCCCAGGTGGTCGAACGCATCATTCACTTTGTGAGTAAGGATGCTATGGATATCCGCGGGTTTGGTGAGGCCAATGTGCGGAAATTTTACGAACTGGGTTTACTGAAAGATATTCCTTCCATATACACACTTGATTTCAGTAAACTGAAAGGCATGGAAGGGTTTGGTCAGAAATCCATTGATAACCTGCAGGCCGCCATCGAAAACTCGAAAAAACAACCCCTTCACCGACTGATCTATGCCCTGGGAATACGTTTTGTGGGAGAAACAACCGCCAAGACCCTGGCACAGGCGGTAAATCACTTATTGGACTTTACGCGTTTTGCTCAGGAACAGTTATTGGTACTCGAGGATGTAGGACCGAAAGTTGGCGGCAGTATTTTTCATTTCTTCAGCAATCCCGATAATATCGCTATGCTGCAGGAACTGGAAAAACTGGGGCTGACCCTGAAAAATGAAAAAAAGGAAATGAGTATTGGTGGCAGTCTGACCGGACAGACCTTTCTGTTCACCGGCACTTTGCCTACCCTGAAACGCAGCCAGGCCGAAGCAATGGCCGAAGAACAGGGAGGGCATATACTGGGAGGTGTAAGCGCTAAGCTGAATTACTTAGTGGTGGGGGAAGATGCCGGAAGTAAACTGGAAAAAGCCAAAAAGATCAATTCGGTCAAGATCATCTCCGAAGATGAGTTTCTGCAGCTGATCGGGAAAAAATAATTATTGTCATTAATCCGAATATGATCTAACTTAGTAGTGATCGACTTGCGCATATAACCTGCATATACCGCCGTTACAGAACAAACCAAATCCTGGCTAAAACTTAACACCATGATCAAAAAATTAGCCGGTGAAGTCTGGAAACCTTTGAGTTTCTCCGGATGGAGGCAACTGAGAAATCGTTATGCCGTATCTAGTAAAGGCCGGATAGCCAGCTACAAAGAGGACATAACCGATGGAAAATTATTGAGCGGTTCATTGACCACAGGTTACCGCACACTCAACCTGCATCGCCCCGGCAATAAGGGTACACTTTACATTCACCGTGAAATCGCCAAACTGATGGTGAACCGCAAATCAGCGGCGCATAAGTATGTGATCCACAAAAATCACAACAAACTGGACAATGATGTAAAGAACCTGAAATGGGCCAACCTGGAAGAAATGATGGCGCATCAGCAAAATAGTCCTGCAAAGAAGGCCTACAAGATCAAACAGGCCAATAAGACGACCGGACTTAAGCTCACTGCTTCACAGGTGAGTAAGATCAAAGCCACACTCGCCAGTAAAAAACGCACCCTGAGTATACGCCAGCTTGCTGCCAAATATGGCGTGAGTGAAATGACGCTGTACAGGATCAAGAGCGGGGAGAATTGGGGCAGGGTAAAGTGAGTCGGGA
This sequence comes from Chitinophaga pinensis, assembly GCA_943370345.1. Taxonomy (GTDB): domain Bacteria; phylum Bacteroidota; class Bacteroidia; order Chitinophagales; family Chitinophagaceae; genus JJ008. The sequence goes on along the minus strand of CALRQQ020000027.1, from coordinate 7,471 downwards.
GTCGGGAGTTAGTAGTCGGGAGTCAACAGCCCATACTGACGTGTTTTTGTTAAAGAAACAAGTTCTACTTTTTTATACAAGAAGCGAGATCGGAGTCAGCTCCCTTCTCGCTTCTTTTTTTAACGCGAAGAGCGCAGAGGTATATTATTCCACCCGATTTTAATCTTCCTTACTGCAACGACCGTCTGTGAACTGTGGACTGTCGACTGCCCCTTCTCGCTTCTAGCTTCTTTCTGCTATCTTTATCCAAAAATTTTCCTCATGCTGCAGCCGGCAACCCTGAACTTTCTCAAATCACTTAAGAAGAATAACAATAAGGAATGGTTTGATAAGAACCGGAAGACTTATGAATCGGCAAAGGCAGATTTTGCAGGGTTTTTGCAGGAAGTGATCCATCAGTTTGGAAAGAAAGAACCATCCGTGAATGGACTGCTTGCTAAGAACTGTATGTTCCGGATCAACCGGGATGTACGGTTTTCAAAAGATAAATCACCCTATAAGACCAATATCGGCGGATATATCAATAGCGGGGGAAAGAAATCCATCCTCGCAGGATACTATTTTCATTGCGAACCCGGACAGGCTTTCATGGGGGGAGGCTTATGGATGCCGATGCCGCCGGAGCTGAGTAAAATAAGACAGGAGATCGATTATAATTATGCTGATTTCAAAAAAATACTGGCAAATAAAAAATTCAAAGCCGTGTATGGCGATCTCTCCCGGTCAGCTGAATATACATTGACCCGGGTTCCCAAGGGGTATGAAGCCGATAACCCGGCCGCTGATCATTTAAAACTCAAGAGTTTTGTCGCACTTGCACCGATTAAAGACACTGACTTAACGTCAAAAGACCTCATAAAAAAAACGGTTGCAGCTTTTGAAGCACTGCAACCGCTGGTCCATTTTATCAATCATGCATTAGCCGAGTAAGCCTTTGCTGTTGAGGTATTCGGCGATCTGAACGGCATTGGTGGCCGCTCCTTTACGCAGGTTATCTGATACCACCCACAGGTTGAGGGTGTTTGGCTGACTTTCATCCCTTCTCAGCCGACCCACAAACACTTCATCTTTTTCATGGGCATCCATCGGCATGGGGTATTGCTGATTGGCGAGATCATCCACCACCACCACACCCGGAGCAGCTGCCAGTAAGGCTTTTACCTCTGCCAGGTCATAGTCATTGGCAAATTCCACATTCACTGACTCACTGTGACCGCCCATTACCGGGATACGCACTGTAGTGGCCGTTACCCGGATGGTATCATCGCGCATGATCTTATTGGTTTCTTTCACCATCTTCATTTCTTCCTTGGTATACCCGTTTTCCAGGAATACATCGATCTGCGGGATCACATTCAGGTCGATCGGATATTTATACGCCATCGGGTATTCGGTGGCTTCTCCTTTTACTTCTTTCCTTCTTTCGCCATGCAGTTGCTCCACCGCTTTCACCCCGGTACCGGTCACACTCTGATACGTGCTCACCACGATCCGTTTGATCCCGTATTTTTTATGCAGCGGATTCAGGGCCACCACCATCTGGATCGTAGAACAGTTGGGATTGGCAATGATCTTATCACTGGCCGTGAGGATATCGGCATTGATCTCAGGCACTACCAGCGGTTTGGTCGGATCCATCCGCCAGGCAGAAGAATTATCCACCACTGTAATGCCTGCTTCGGCAAACTTCGGCGCCCATTCCAGGGAAGTGCCACCGCCTGCAGAGAAAATAGCAACAGCCGGTTTGGCGGCAATGGCATCGGTCATACTCACTACCTTATACTTCTTTCCCTTAAACTCCACTTCCTTACCTACTGATTTTTCAGAAGCTACCGGAACCAGTTCGGTTACCGGAAAATTCCGTTCTGCCAATACCTGTAACATTTTGGTGCCTACGAGTCCTGTGGCGCCGACTACTGCAACTTTCATTGTTTGTCCCCCCATCTTCCGCAAAGCGGAAGTTTTTGTTTTTAAAATTTAGTTTATACAATGTGACCCACGGATAAAAAAAAGACCCTCCGTAAGGAAGGCCTGCTAAACTTTTATGTCGGACACACATAACGCTGCAAACCTCCCTCAGGAATGTTTCTTAATGCGTTTTGTATGTTTCGTTGTCATCATTGCTGCGCAAAAATAGTCCCGCAAAAGGGGAATGCCAAAAATTGCAGGAAAAAATTTCGGCCCAAAGGCGACGATCACACGTTCCGTATCAAAAAAAAACATATTTGCCCTATGAAAACAACCTTATCCCTCCTGCTCTGCCTGCAGCTGCTTACACCTGTTTGTATGTGGTCGCAAAACAGGTATGCTGTTCTTATCAGTGAATTCATGGCCGATCCCACGCCTGTAACCGGATTACCCGCGCATGAATGGATCGAATTAAAGAATGGAAGCAATAGTCCGGTCAATCTGCAGAACTGTCGGATCACTGATGCAAGTGGCCAGTCTGGTCCATTACCCGCTATCACGATCCAGCCCGATAGTTTTCTGATCGTATGCAGTTCATCCGCACTGACCACCCTGAGTGCGTATGGCCCTGCGGTGGCGGTCAGTTCCTTTCCTTCACTGGATAATGACGGGGAATGGATCGCACTCAAAGCAGCAGACGGACACATCATTCATGCGCTGCAATACAACAGCGACTGGTATGGTAATGCGCTGAAGAAAGAAGGCGGCTGGTCGCTGGAAATGATCGATACCCGCAATCCCTGCAGTGGCAAAAGTAACTGGACCGCGAGCATTCATCCGGCGGGAGGAAGTCCGGGAAAGAAGAACAGCACGGAAACAATGAATCCGGACACGCAGGCCCCTCAACTGCTGCGTTCCTACAGCACTGACAGTATAACCCTCCGGCTGGTATTTGATGAGCCTATCGATAGCACTGCAGCCGCCGCCATCAACCTGTATAGTATCAGTGAGGGTATTATGATCAGCAGTGTGAGTATACTGCCTCCCCTGTTCCAGGAAGTACAACTGAAGTTAAACCGTCCTTTACAATACAATACCATCTATACAATACAGGCCGAAGGCATTCCGGATTGCAAAGGGAACCGGATGTCTGCAACCGGAATAAAAGCCGGGCGGCCGCTGGATCCTCAACGCGGAGATGTGGTGGTAAATGAGATCCTGTTCAATCCGAAACCTAACGGAGAGGATTATGTGGAAATATACAATGGCGGCAACCGGGTGACCGACCTGTCCCGCCTTTATATCGCCAACCGTAACAGCAGCGGGCTGGCCAGTTCCATCAAGGTCCTCAGTTCCGTGCCTTTTTATATTTACCCCGGTGAATACTATGCCTTTACTGAATCGCCCGATCTGTTGCCCTTGTTTTATATGGTTCGCTTTCCGGACCGGGTACTGAATCTTTCTTCACCTCCCTCCTTTCCGGATGAGGAAGGCTCTGTACTCATACTGAACGGACAAGGCACAGTCATTGATGAGGTGCCGTATAAGGATGACTGGCATTTTACACTGATCAATAACAAAGAAGGCGTAGCACTGGAAAGACTGGATCCGCGCAGCGCCTCCAATGATCCGGGCAACTGGCATAGTGCATCCACCACTGCTGGCTATGGCACACCGGGTTATCAGAACTCCCAATACCGGTCAGCGGATACGGTGGCCGGATCAATAAAAATTAGTCCGGCTGTTTTTTCACCCGACAATGATGGCCACGATGACCTGGTCAGTATCCGGTATTCACTGGCAGAATCCGGTTATGTGGCCAATATCGTCATCTTTAATACATCCGGAAATCCGGTACGATATCTGGTCCGGAATGCCTTGCTTGGAAGAACTGGCAGCTGGACCTGGGATGGACTGGGTGAGCAGGGCAGGTCATTAGCACTGGGGCACTATATCATTGCCACGGAGTTGTTCAATCTTCAAGGGAAAAAACAATTATATAAACAACAGATCGTCCTGGCGAGGAAACTGAATTAACATTTCACGAAAGGGGATTTTCAGGAATTCGTTTATCTTAATTCCATGAAACCAAGACTTCAATGGCTGATCCATCCGGTATTCCTGAGCAGCATTTCCTTTTTGCTACTCAATGATCTTTACCTGAAGTTTGTGTATCATAACTGGCTGACGGGAAAGTTGTCGGATATCACCGGGCTGATCGCCTTCACCCTCTTTGGTTTTGCATTGATCGGTACCCGGAGAAAGCAGATCATATTTGTTGTGGCCTTGTTCTTTTGTTGGTGGAAGTCGCCGCTGAGCGAACCGCTTATTGTTTATTTCAACCAGCAGTGGCAGGTACCCCTTTACCGGGTGGTGGATTATACCGATTACCTTGCTCTTTGCTTTCTGCCGCTGACTTTCCTGTTGAACGTGCCTGTGTATACGCCTGACCGGTGGCGCCGGCTGGCGGTTACCGGATCGGGGCTGATCAGCTTTTTTGCGTTTTGTGCAACATCAGGACCCTATCAACGATGGTATGAATATTACCGGAAGGAGGAGATCCCTTTTTCCGTGCTCATCACTACCAAAAAAACAGATAAGGAGATCCTGTATGCATTGGATCCGCATCATAAAGGCTGGCGGATCGATTCGGTCAGATACCTGCCCCATAATAATCAGCAACGCCCTTATTACCAGGTACAACAACCGGGAGATTCGACGGCCCGTTGGGTGCCCTTGCCCGACAGTCTGCCGGTTCCCATGTACTACCGGCAGGTCAGTCAGCCCTTTTACATTATTCCGGAATATGTAATTGACGGGGATACCCTATACGGACTTGAGTTCAGTATTGAAAATCCGGCAAAGAAAGATCACAAAAGACTGGTTTCATTCCGTTCGTTCCGAAGTAATGACAAAAAAATATACAACAACTTCTACCTAAACACCTCCAAGTTCAGGATGTATAAGCAGCATTTTAAAAAATTACTCCGGGGGAACTAATTTTCTTACACCAGTTCAATATCAAAGCTCACCAGGTCCTTGAACTGCTGGAGACGGATATTGATATCTTCTGCGGTGATCTCTTTCAGTCTTGTAGGACCGAATTTTTCCACGCAGAAACTGGCCATGGCCGAACCAACTATGATTGCGCGTTTCATGTTTTCAAAAGAGATATCGCCGGTCTTGGCAATATGTCCCATGAAACCACCGGCAAAGGTATCACCGGCACCGGTCGGATCGAACACATCTTCGAGGGGCAGGGCGGGTGCATAGAAGACATCATCACCGTGGAATAACAAAGCGCCGTGTTCCCCTTTCTTAATGATCAGGAATTTCGGGCCCATGGCCATAATGGATTTGGCGGCTTTCACAAGAGAGAACATGCCGGTCAGCTGACGGGCTTCAGCGTCGTTCACGATCAGCATATCGACATATTTCAATACGATCTTCAGGTCAGGCATCGCGGAATCCATCCAGAAGTTCATGGTATCCATGGCGATCAGCTTGGGACGATGTTTCAGCTCCTGGATCACATTGAGCTGGATCTTAGGGGCCAGGTTGCCGAGCATCAGGAATTCAGCACCCTGATAGCTATCGGGGATCTTCGGATCAAAATCGGCCAGTACGTTCAGTTCGGTTACCAGGGTGTCCCGGCTGTTCATGTCTTCGTGATAACGACCACTCCAGAAAAAGGATTTCTTACCCTGGATGATCTCCACCCCGTCCAGTTGCACGCCACGGCTGCGTAAATCGGCCATTTCTTCCTCCGGAAAATCATCCCCGATGATCGAGATCTGTTGTACGGGTTTTACAAAATTGCTGGCAGCGTAAGCCACATAAACGGCAGATCCTCCGACAATTTTATCAGTTTTTCCAAAAGGGGTTTCAATGGCATCAAAAGCCATGGTTCCAACGGTGATTAAAGACATGATTTGTTTTTTGAATTTTAGTGCGTTACGGCGGGCAAAACTACTGAAAAGAGATGACAGTTTAGAGGAGTCAGGAGTCAGCTTTCAGGTGTCGGGGCATCCTTGGATGATATATCTAAAAAACGATCAGCTCCTCGTTTTACGGCCTGGCCTTGTCACCCTGCCTGCCGACCGTAACGAAGTGAAGGTGGGAGTAGTCCCGCAAAACTAGTTTTTCAGGGCTTGTGAAAATTTTCATGCGGGACGTATCGAAGTGTCGTACCTAATCCCCCAGCCTGTAAGACCGGGATACTTAGTCCCCCCTGATTAATTACCTTTGAGTGCATGAAACAAATTCCTGTCACCTGCCGGCTGATGCCTGTCCTGCTGCTCTTTGTAGTGATGGACACAAATGCCCAGTTTGACAGCAGTTATGTGAAACGGCAGATCAGCCAATGTGCGGACAGCCTGGCCTATGGATTCCGCACCCGTAACTGGGAGGTCTTTGCCCGGTACAGTAATCCGGGTATGATCGGTACGATGGGGGGAAAGGACGAGTTTATCCGTTTCATCGCTACCATGTTTGAAGGTATTCCCGGGGAGGCCTGGAAGCTTTATAAACCCGGATCCATATTGCAGGTATTGCAAAGCGGCCGGGACCTGCAATGTGTGATCGAACTGAACTCGGTTATTGAAACAGAAGGCAATCGGATCAGTTCCAAAAGCCACCTCATCGGTCAATCCTGGGATGGCGGTCGCTTCTGGACCTTTTTTGATTCCCAGAATAATTTGCAGGCCGCCAGGCTGATCAAACCCGATCTGAGTGAAGCCATTGTGATCCCGGCAAAAGTGCCGGATAAAGTGGAACCTGTCACCCGTCCCTCGCCTTTGAAACCATTGCCTCCGGCCTCCAAACAAGATAACAAATGAGAATTGTTCACTATATTTATATTCATACTTGTCACTTTTAATTAACGATTATGGCAAAGGCCCAACGTAAAAAAGCGTCCAAGAAAGGACTGATCCTTAAAAAAGCTGCCGCAATGTTCCGTGAAAAAGGATTCGCGGCCACGTCCATGCGCGACCTCGCGGAAGCCGTAGGTATTGAAGCGGCCAGCCTGTATAACCATATCCGTTCCAAGAACGAGATCCTGGAAGCGATCTGCTTTGATGTTGCTAATGTGTATAATACCACGATCGATACGGTCGAAGCCGGTAACCAGAAGTCAATTGCCAAGATCGAACAACTCCTCCGTTTCCATATCAAACAAATGACCGAGAACTATGAGGATGTTTATGTGAGCGACCGGGAGTGGAAACACCTGGATGAGCCCTATCTATCCAATTTCCAGACCCAGCGCCGTAATTACCGCAAGAAATTCGCTTCCATCATTGAGGATGGGATCGCGAAAAACGAGATCCGCAAGATCGATGCACCTACAGCGGTATTGATCATGCTGCATGCCGTCAGTGGTATCGAAAGCTGGCACCGGAGTACGGCTAAGATCAGTGCCGAAGAACTCGAGAACAATATGGTCATGATCATGATCGACGGTTTACGTAAACAAGGCTGATATGTCCCTTCATTTCCACCGGCTCACGGTTAAAGAGATAAAGAAAGAAACCGCTGAATGTGTTTCTGTAGAATTTGAAGT
>CALRQQ020000026.1:0-16057 GCA_943370345.1 Chitinophaga pinensis | reverse complement strand
CGGGGTACAAATGCCCGGTATCACCGGTAGTTTTGAAGTGCTCGACAAGCACGCGCCGATGGTGAGTGCCCTGAAAGCCGGCAAAGTAAAAGTGCTGAAAGATAAAACCAATGCAGCGGCAGCGAATTATGAAGTGCAGGGTGGTTTTGTGGAAGTGCTGAACAATAAAGTTACCGTGCTGGTGGAAGGTGCTGTTGAGTTATAATACTGCAATCAGATTTTTAAAGCGGATGTTCGAACAACATCCGCTTTTTTATTTTAGCCCGGCCGCATACCTGATCCCGCCCAGGCAATGGGCGAGGAACAGGGGTTCTGAAAAAGAGGCTTCTGTATGACCTAACGCGGTATAAAAACTTCTTCCTCCATCATAGTCATGATACCAGGCTACTGCATGATGCGTTCCGTTTTTTCCACCCGTATAACTTTGTTCATCGATCTTCAGCAGGGTATGGGTGGACGGGTTGATATTTTTAAAGTTATACCACTCGTCAAAACGTTCCCAGGTGTCCGGTAAAGCAACCGTTGACAGATGTGTTTTGTCGGTACGGTAGAGCCGGGCGGTTTGTTGTTTAGGATGACTTTCAAAACTGGCCCCCACTAAACCCACATACCAGGGCCAGTCATACTCCGTATCGGTAGCGGCATGGATCCCGGCAAATCCTTTTCCTGAACGGATGAATGCTTCAAATGCGGTCTGCTGTGTACTATCCAGTACATTGCCGGTGGTACTCAGAAACAGGATCACATCATATTGCTTCAGGTTTTTTGCCGTAAACACCGAAGCATCTTCTGTGGTATCAACCTGAAACCCCTGGGAGGCGCCCAACTCCATTAATGCTTTTTTACCAGCGGGGATGGAGGCGTGTCGATACCCGGTGGTTTTAGAAAACACCAATAGCCGTGTTTTCTTCTTTGTACTGAATGCGGTAAGCAGTAGTACGGACAGCGTGGTAAAAAGAAACAGTACAGTGATACGTTTCAGCATGGCGTATTAAGGGGTTTGTTTTATTCTTTTCTTCAGTTCCGGTTCGGAAGGTACGGACCTTGTGTTTTTAAGGGGGCTGCATTGCGATCAGGCGATCCCGATCAGGAGTACCGTAAAAGATCGCGCATAAATATTAATTCAGTTGTGGATCGAGCGGAAAATTGATCATCATCTCAAATTCGCCCCCGAGATGACGAAGAGCGGCTTTCCAGATCTCTTCGTGATTTTCAAGAAAGACGAGTTGACGATTTGCTTCCACGGTCAGCCAGGTTTTTTCCGTCATTTCTGTATTTAACTGACCTTCTCCCCAACCTGAATAACCGATAAAGAACCGGATCTTTCCAGGGTCCACCCGGCCTTCCTGGAGTAAAGTGATCACCGCATCAAAGTCGCCTCCCCAGAAAACGCCGGGAACGATCTCTTGTCCGCCCGGGATTTCTTCCGGCAACTGATGCAGGAAATGCAGAGAATCCTTCTGTACCGGACCTCCATCAAATACGGGGATCGGGTGGCCTTCCAGTTCGGGGATCAGTTCGTCGAGGGTATTTTGTATGGGCCGGTTGAGGACAAAACCAAAACTGCCTTCGGTCTGGTGTTCACAGAGTAATACCACGGTCCGGAGGAAGTTTGGATCCTTCAGGAACGGGTCTGCGATCAGTAATATGCCGGAAGCCGGATCAATCATAGTTCAATTTAAGGTTAAAATCTATTTCAAACCAGCCCTTGTTGAATTTTGTTGGAAGCCCAAAAGCTAAACGGGACGTTAAATTGACCAGGCCTGCGTATGGGATACACTTCGCCGGCAGCCGCCTCCGTACATTTGCAGACGGAACAAATGCCGGCCAGCGGCGTGAAAATAAACCGGATATAGTATATTACAAACCGATTGAATAAACCGTGAAACGCATATTTACCATCATCACCGTACTGATCAGTCTCTCCCTGATCGGCCTGATCCTGATCCAGGTTTCCTGGATCAATAACATGGTGCTGCTCCGCCAGGAACAGATCAAGCACAGTGTGGAAGAAGCCACGAAGATGGTGGGGAATGAACTGGCCCAGCATAAGGGCGGGTTTTCACCCGGGAGTACGAAGAAAGGATTGCTGAGTGATGAATTTTCTCTGGATATTTTTAAACCGATCACCATCGGTCAACGTTTCAATCTCGAAGATATCCGGAACAGGATACAACGGACTTTTCTCCTGTACAAACTGAAGAATGTACCTTTTGAATTCGGGATCGCTTCCTTCGATAAATATGATAACAATGTCTTTGAGATCGTGACGCCCAATTTCGCAATGGCTTTCGAGGACACATTGAATAATTTTTCGTTTAACTGGGGACTGGAAGCCTTTAGTGGCACCGCAGGGGAGAATCTGACGGTGAGTGAGGGATTATTTGTGGTGATCCCCAATATCAAGAGCCTGGTATTAAAGGACCTTCGCTGGCGGATCGCTACCTCTGTATTATTTACCATTATCATACTGGCGGCCTTTTATCTGACGGTCAGGACCATGCTGCGGCAGAAAAAACTCGGCGAGATCAAGAATGACTTTATCAATAACATGACGCATGAATTCAAGACCCCCATTGCCACCATATCGCTGGCGGTGGATGCCATGCGGAATGAGAAGGTCATCAGTGATAAGGACAAGCTGCGTTATTTCAGCGGGATCATCAAAGAAGAGAACCAGCGGATGAACCGTCAGGTGGAAACCATCCTGAAAGCCTCACAACTGGAAAAACAGGAAGTAGATCTGAACCTGAAGCCGGTGAATGTGCATGAGATCATCAGGGATGTGGTCGGGAATTTCGCGTTGCAGCTCGAAAGCAAGAATGGCAAAGTGGATATGTTGCTCAATGCCACCAATGACCTGGTCGATGCGGATGAGGTTCATTTTTCCAATCTCGTCAATAACCTGGTGGACAATGCGGTGAAATATGCCCGTGACAATACGCCACCACATATCCGGATCAGCACTCAATCCGGCAGCAAATTCTTTACTTTCCGCATTGAGGATAACGGGATCGGTATGAACCGCGATACCGTCAAACGCATCTTCGAACGGTTCTACCGGGCCCATACCGGCAATGTGCACAATGTAAAAGGGTTCGGTCTCGGCCTAAGTTATGTGAAGACCATGGTGGAAGCCCATCACGGAACCATCAAAGCAGAGAGCACATTAGGCAAAGGAAGTGTGTTTACAATCGATATACCGTTGAAGAGGGGATAGGGGTGCAGGGCTTTTTCACCGGTCAACCGGACTCCACAACAAGCTTCCATCCCCATAACTCAAAAACCGGAACTCATTCTCCAACGCATATTCATATACTTTCCGCCAGTCCTCACCGATCAGTGCGGCTACAAGTAAAAGCAAGGTGGATTGCGGCTGATGAAAATTGGTGATCAGTCCGTTGATGATCCTGAACCGGTAGCCCGGTGCGATCAGGATCTGTGTTTTCGTAACTAATCGTTCGAGTTTGTTTTCCTGCATCCATTCCAGCAATGCAGTAAGCGCCTCTTTTGCAGAGATATTTTTTTCTTCTCGGTCATACACTTCCCACTGTGAGATGCCCCCACTCTCCAATTTCCACTTTCCACTCTCCATCTTCCGCCCGATCCAATACAAACTCTCCAACGTCCTCAGCGAAGTTGTCCCAACTGCCACAATGTTTCCGCTTAAGGACTTCAGCAAGATTTCTATGAAAGACCGGCTTACATCGATCCACTCCGCGTGCATATCATGTTCCTCCATCTTCTCTGCCTTCACGGGCTTGAACGTACCGGCACCCACATGCAGGGACACATAGTCGTGCCGGATGTTTTTTTCCCTGAGTGCGTTGAAAATGTTTTCTGTGAAATGCAGACCCGCTGTTGGCGCTGCAACAGAGCCATCATGTTTTGCATAAACCGTCTGGTATCGTTCCGTATCACTGTCTTCGGCTTTACGTTTGATATAAGGCGGTAGGGGAATGGCACCGGCTGCGTGCAGTAGTTCGGCAAAACTCATCATAGCGGGTGTCCAGCTGAGTTCGATGATAAAACAACCGGCCCGTTTTTCAATATAAGCAGCCCGGAGTTGGATCTCATTACTGAGATAGCTGATCTTTTTCTCCAGTACCTGTCCGGGTTTCCATTTGGAAGCACCACCTACCAGGCATTGCCAATATACTTTTCCGGTTTGCAACATGGCACTGGTGATATCGGCATATTGTTCATGCGGTTCCAGGCAAAAGATCTCGATCATGCCACCGGTGCTCTTCTGAAAAAGCAAACGGGCTTCCACCACTTTGGTGTTATTGAATACCAGTAAGGAATCAGCAGGAATATGATCGGCCAGGTGGAGATAAGTGTCTGTACTGATCGCTCCTTTATCATAGATCAGGAGCTTCGATGCGTCTCTTTCAGCAAGGGGGAATGTGGCAATACGGTCATCGGGTAACGGGTACGTGTAGTCGAGAATAGAAAGTTCTTTGGGATGTATCATAACACAACTGACTGTTGTATGGTGAGGGGCAAAGATAATAATGAGTAATCAGTAATGAGTAATGAGTAGCTGATCGTACTGAACTATTGGATTGAGATTACCATATCCAGGGAGGTTCATTTCTGTAAAGGCTTTTCCATTAGTACGCATTACTCATTCCCCCGCAGTCAGATCTTATTTCCTGGTTATACACCGGTTATCCACTGCAATCCACACCCTAATCACACTCATTTTGCCAAAATTCGGCTCCCATCGGCTGAAAGCCTTACTGGTGGCGGTTTTTGCCTGATTTTCAGGTGTGGAAAAAAGAAAATGGCGAAAATTTGGTTCCTAAGTGGGAAAAAGTGTTATTTTGTGTCAATTAATTCAAAATTGAGTCAATTAACTGATAATGACAGGATTTCTCGGAGAATTCGAGGCAACGGTAGACGCCAAGGGGCGTTTCTTGCTCCCAGCGGGGTTCAAGAGGCAGTTGCCGGAAGAGGAGACCAACCGGTTCGTTATCAACAGGGGCTTTGAAAAATGCCTGGCGCTCTATCCGATGAGGACCTGGGAGCCACTCTTTGAAAAGATCACCGGCCTGAATGAGTTTGACCCCAAGCAACGGGAGTTCAGACGGGCATTTCTGAACGGCGCCACTTTCGTGGAGCCCGACACCGCCGGTAGAATATTGTTGCCGCCAACCCTGAAGGCATATGCTGGGCTGCAGAAGGATATCGTGCTGATGGCAACAGGAGACAAATTGGAAATCTGGGATAGTAATAAGTACAAAGAGATCTTTGATTCACTTTCTTCGGACACATTCAGTGATTTGGGCGACCAGGTACTGGGTAGCGGATCGGATAAGTCGAAAAGTTAAAACGGAAAAGTATGGAACAGCCCAATCAACAAAAAGGCAGATCCGGCTTACCCGCTGAAAACCAAGACTACCATATTCCGGTACTACTCAACGAAACCCTGGAAGGCCTGAATATTCAACCGGACGGCATTTATGTGGATTGCACATTTGGCGGAGGTGGTCACTCAAGAGCGATCCTCTCAAAGCTGGGTGCAAAAGGAAAACTGGTCGCCTTCGACCAGGATGATGATGCAAAGAAAAACCTGCCCGATGACGAAAGATTAATATTTGTTTCACACAACTTTCGTCACCTGCAGCGTTTCCTCCGGTTAGAACAGATCACCGCAGTGGATGGTATCATGGCCGACCTGGGCGTCAGCAGTCACCAGTTTGATGAGGCAGAAAGAGGGTTCTCCACCCGCTTCAATGCCGATCTGGACATGCGGATGGATCAGCGCCAGGCCCTGACCGCTTTTGATGTGGTCAATACCTATACAGAACAACAGTTGCACAAACTGTTTGAACAGTATGGGGAAGTGACCAACTCCAAAACACTGGCTCGTACTATTGTTCAGGTGAGGAACAACGCCTCACTGAAAACGATCGACGGTTTTAAGAATGCAGTCCGGGATATCGTAAAAGGAAATCCCAACAAGTACTTCGCCCAGGTTTTCCAGGCATTAAGGATTGAGGTCAACGACGAGTTAGGCGCATTGAAAGAAATGCTGGAGCAGATCCCCAACCTGTTAAAACCCGGTGGCCGGGTAGCCATCATCACGTTTCATTCTCTCGAGGACAGATTGGTAAAGAATTTCTTCCGCCGCGGTTCATTTGATGAGCCCGATGAGAACCCCTTTATCAATACAGAACCGGTCAACGAACTGAAAATTATCACGAAGAAACCGGTGGGACCAACAGCTGAAGAAATGAAACGGAATCCGCGGTCAAGAAGCGCCAAACTCAGGGTGGCCGAGAAGAAAGGGAAAGCGGATCAGTAATAAGGGAACGACGAACACTACATAGTAAGGGTATAAAAACTTTGAAAATCATATATCCTTTGAAATCAACCCTTGATAAAGGGAGATGAAAAACCAGACTAACGCGCGAAAACGCATGTATGCCGGAGCAAAAAACAAAAGAAGGGGAGTTGAAAGCCGGACAGTCCAATGGACTGAAAGGCTGGAAACGCTGGCTGAATTATCAGTCCATCGTGAAACAGGTCCCTTTCTTTTTGTTCCTGGCAGGTCTCGCGGTACTGTATATCTACAACGGTCACCAGGCCGATAAAACGATACGCAGTATCAACCGCACGGAAAAGGAAGTGAAGGAATTGCAGTATGAGTACACGGCGGTAAAAGGAGAACTGATCTCGCGGAGCATGCAGAGTAAACTGCTCGAAGCAGTAAAGCCGCTGGAACTGAAGGAACTCACCGAATCGCCGGTGGTACTGAGTGACAGCAGCCTGGTGAGATGATACAACTACGGACGGACAACTGCGCAGGCAGTTTGCATATAAACAACTAAGGACACATTCAATTACGGGCATTGGAAGTAAAACGTGACATACTTTGGAGAGTATACGTCAGTTTTCTTGGCATCGTGGTGCTGAGTTTACTGGTACTCGGAAGGGCCTTTTATATCCAGCGGGTAGAGGGCGAACACTGGCGCAGTATGAGCGACAGTCTTCACCAGCGCTTTATCGAACTGGATGCACAAAGAGGTACCATCTACAGCGAAGACGGGCAGATGCTCAGCGCTTCCATCCCCACTTTTGATATCTACATCGATTTTAATGCAGACGGACTCCGTGAGAAGAAAGGCAAACGCTTCTATGAGCATATTGACTCTTTCTCCCTGGCACTCGCTTCCTATTTTGGCGATAAGTCCAGCGCCCAGTACAAGGCCGAACTGAAAGCTGCTTATAAAAAGAATGCCCGCTATTTTTCACTGAAAAAGAAACTGAGCTTCGAACAATACAAGGCTTTCCGTGAATTTCCCCTGGCGAGACTGGGCCGGAATAAAAGCGGCATCATCGTGGAGACCAACAGCAAACGATTACCTCCCTTTGGTCTGCTCGCCAGCCGTACCATCGGTCTCTCCCGCGAACATATGGCCAGCGATGGAAAATTAAGGAAGCAGAATGTGGGACTGGAAAAAAGTTATGACAGTGTACTGAGTGGTAAGAGTGGTCAGAAACTGGTGCGCTATATCGCCGGAGGAACAGCGATACCCATCGAAGGTTCTGAGACCGATCCGGAAAATGGGAAAGATATCTATACCACGATCGATGTACAGATCCAGGATATCACCGAGACGGCCCTGCTCCGCATGATGCAGCAATGTGAAGGACCGTATGGTACTGCCATCGTGATGGAGACCAGCACCGGTAAGATCAAAGCGATGGCCAATCTGGGTCGCCGCCCGGATGGCAGCTACTGGGAAGATGACAACTACGCCCTGCGTACCACCGAACCCGGATCCACGATCAAACTGG
Source organism: Chitinophaga pinensis (assembly GCA_943370345.1). Lineage (GTDB taxonomy): Bacteria > Bacteroidota > Bacteroidia > Chitinophagales > Chitinophagaceae > JJ008. Next base: position 8,251 of record CALRQQ020000026.1, on the reverse strand, counting down.
TGACGCTGTTATCCGTACTCGAGAAGGGAACCAGCAAACCCAATGACCTGGTGGAAGTCGGTACCGGTCGTTTACTGGTGGGAAATAAAATGATCAGCGATGCGGAAAGACAACCCAGAACGGTTCTGACCCTGAAAGAATGTTTTGCACACAGCTCCAATATCGGCATGAGCCAGGTGGCTTATAAGGCCTTTGCGCAGAAGCCTGCCGAATTAAAAGAGTATATGAAGCGATTTCATATGGATACCAGGGTCCCTATTGATCTGGCTAATCTGCCGAAACCAAGCATAACGTCGTTGGATCAGAAAGGAAGCGCAGTCGGAAACATGCTCTGGATGAGTTTTGGTTATGGGATACAGGTCAGTCCGCTGCATACCCTGATGCTGTACAATGCCATTGCCAACAATGGTAAAATGATGAAACCGTATCTGGTGAACAGTATCCGCAATAACGGAGTGCTCTATAAGCAGTTTGAACCGACGGTACTGACTGATAATCTCTGCAAGCCGGACGTGATCAAAGTGGCCCGTGAGTCCATGGAAATGGTGGTGACCGAAGGTACGGCCAAGCGGGCTTTTGCCGGAATGCCTTTCGCTGTAGCCGGAAAAACAGGGACCGCCCACGTATCCGATGGCACGATCAAATATGGTGATGGAGTATACCAGGCCAGCTTTGTAGGATACTTCCCTGCCGACCGCCCTCAATACACGGTGATCGTGGTGGTGCGTACCAAACCGAATGTCGCTTCGCATTTTGGGGGTACCGTAGCCGCCCCGGTATTCCGCGAGATCGCCACCAAATTATACGCGATGTACGTGGACAAAAAAGATCCCTCACTCTATGCGGTGAATAAAGACAGTGCCGCTTATTTCTATGCCGGCTATACACCGGATATAAAGAATATATATGAAGCACTGAAAGTGAAATATGCCGATTCGGCTTCCACGGCCAACTGGTCCATGGTCTATGCGGCCAACTACCAACCCGTGATCAAAGCCAGTACCGTGAAAAAGAAAGTGATGCCCAATGTACGGGGCATGGGTTTGAAAGACGCCTTGTACCTCCTCGAAAATATGGGTGTAAAAGTAACGGTAACGGGTAAGGGAAAAATAGCGGCACAGTCGATAGCCCCCGGAACTGAACTGGGAAAAAGCGTGACGGTGTTGCTGGAATTAAGCTGAGAACAGATAAACGAATAATATAACGGACGTGGTATTACAGGATGTATTATATAAAGTGCCGATCCGGGCCGTAGCCGGGGCCACTTCCGTTACCATCACTGACCTGCAGCTGGATTCGAGGAACGTGAAACCCGGGGCCGCTTTTATCGCAGTGAAAGGAGCAGCAGCTGATGGTCACCGGTTCATTGAGATAGCAATTAATAACGGCGCGGCTGTGGTGGTTTGTGAGGAATGGCCTGAAGTGCGTAAAGAAGAAGTGGTGTATGTACAGGTGGAGAACAGTGCAGCTGCAGCCGGATATATGGCCTGCAACTTTTACGGACGGCCTTCGGATACACTGAAACTGGTCGGGGTGACCGGTACCAATGGGAAAACGACAATAGCGACCTTATTATATAAGCTCTTTACAAGATTGGGATATAAGACAGGACTGCTCAGCACTGTGGAGAACAGGATCGGTGAGGAAGTTGTTACGGCCACGCATACCACACCCGATGCCATCAGCCTGAACAGCCTGCTGAAACGGATGGCCGGTGAAGGATGTGAATATGTATTCATGGAGACAAGTTCACATGCCATTCATCAGCACCGGGTAACCGGACTGACCTATGCCGGTGGACTGTTCAGCAACATCACGCATGACCACCTGGATTACCACAAAACATTTGATGAGTATATCCGGGTAAAGAAATCCTTCTTTGATTCCTTGCCGGCCGGTGCCTTCGCCATCAGCAATGCAGATGATAAACGGGGGATGGTGATGCTGCAGAACACGAATGCAAAGAAGTATTACTACAGCCTGAAAACGCTGGCCGACTTCAAAGGAAAGATCCTGGACAACAGCCTGAGCGGTTTACAGATGACAGTGAATGATGTTGAAGTGCATTTCCGGCTGATCGGCGAGTTCAATGCCTACAACCTGCTGGCCGTTTACGGAGCAGCGGTTTGCCTGGGGCAGGAGAAGCAGGAAGTACTGACGGCCCTGAGCGAGTTGAGTGGTGCGGAAGGCCGGTTTGATTATATGGTCTCTGCCAATGAACGGGTGATCGCCATTGTGGACTATGCACATACACCGGATGCCCTGCTGAATGTGCTGGCCACGATCAAAAAACTGAGAAAAGGATTTGAGCAGATCATAACGGTGGTAGGATGCGGGGGCGACCGGGATAAAACAAAAAGACCCGTGATGGCGACCGTAGCCTGCGAGCACAGCGACCGGGTGATCTTCACCAGCGATAATCCCAGGAGTGAGGCACCGGAACAGATCATCCGGGATATGGAAGAAGGATTGGCACCGGCGTACAGACGAAAATATATCTCGATCACGGACAGACGGGAAGCGATCAAGACCGCGCTCAGCCTGGCCAATAAAGAAGATATCATACTGGTAGCGGGAAAAGGACATGAAAAATACCAGGAAGTGAAAGGCGTGCGGAATCACTTTGATGATAAGGAAGAAGTAATTGAGTGTTTTAAACTGTTGAATAAGTAAACCAATAACCGGCAACGAACATGTTACATCATTTATTTGAATGGCTGAACAACCAGGGGATCGAGATCCCGGGCAGCCGCTTGTTTGGGTTCATCACCTTCCGGGTGCTGGCAGCTGTGCTGCTTTCCTTATTCATTACACTTGTTTATGGTAAAAAACTGATCCGTTTCCTTCAGAAAAGACAGATCAGTGAAAGTATCCGCGAAGAAGGACTGGCCGGTGAAGAAAGCAAAAAAGGTACCCCTACCATGGGCGGGATCATCATCATCAAGGCGATCATCATCCCGACCCTCTTATTGGCCGATCTGACCAATGTCTATGTTCAGGTGCTCCTGATCAGTACGGTTTGGCTGGGCATCATCGGATTTATCGATGATTACCTGAAACTGAAGAGCAAAAGAATGGCGCAGCAGAAAGGCGCTGAATATAAAAAATCGAACAAGGACGGCCTGGCCGGCTGGTTCAAGATACTCGGACAAGTGGGATTGGGAATACTGGTAGGCGCCACACTGTATTTCAACAGTGATGTGAAGATCTGGAGAGAATATGTAGGGAAAGTGCCAACAACTGATTCAACAGTGATGGCCAAAACGGTCAACGGCAACGTAAAATATTTTGTAGAGACAAAAGCACCGGTCACAACTATCCCGTTTGTGAAGAACCATGAATTCAACTATTCCAAGTTGCTTCCGGCTTCGATGCGTGATTATACCTGGGTCTTGTATATCCTGATCGTGATCTTCATCATCACTGCGGTATCCAATGGGGCCAATCTCACAGATGGACTGGATGGACTGGCTACCGGTACTTCGGCCCTGATCGGTACCCTCCTCGGCATCTTCGCGTATGCAAGTGGTAACCTGGTTTTTGCGGATTACCTGAACATCATGTATATCCCGAATCTCGGTGAGCTGTCCATTTTCATCGCCGCGATGATCGGAGGATGTGTCGGGTTTCTCTGGTACAATTCCTATCCGGCTCAGATGTTCATGGGCGATACGGGCAGCCTGACACTCGGTGGGATCATTGCCTCACTGGCCATTATCGTACACAAGGAATTACTGATCCCGATTTTCTGCGGGGTGTTCCTGGTGGAAGCCCTGAGTGTGATGATCCAGGTGGGCTACTTCAAGTATACCAAGAAGAAATATGGTGAGGGCCGCCGGGTTTTCCTGAAAGCCCCGCTGCATCATCACTACCAGGTGAAGAAATACCATGAAGTGAAGATCGTGACCCGGTTTTGGATCATTACGGTACTCCTGGTGGTATTGAGCATTGTGACATTGAAACTGAGATAATACACCGGTCTGTGACAGAGGAACAGGCCAGTATAACATATAACCGAAAAACCCCGGATCCAATCCAGAAGAAGAGGATCATTCAGATCCGAGCGAATTGTGGTGCAGTTGTAGAATATCCAATACTTGTGAAGAGCCGTGTTCCGTACACTGAATTATTGTTATGGGAAAAAGAATGGTCATACTGGGTGGGGGAGAAAGCGGCGTTGGTGCTGCCCTCCTTGCAAAACAACAGGGCTATGACGTTTTCCTGTCCGATGGAAGTTCTTTGAAGAAAGAGTATCGTAACGAACTCACCGAAGCCGGTATCGCTTTCGAGGAAGGGCAACATACCGAAGCCCTCATCCTGAATGCGGACGAAGTGATGAAAAGTCCGGGTATACCCGAAAAAGCCGCGATCGTAAAACAGATCAGGGCCAAAGGGATCCTGGTGATCAGTGAAGTGGAGCTGGCGTATCGCTACAAGGGCAACAGTAAGATCATCGCTATCACCGGCAGCAACGGTAAGACCACTACAACTGCGCTGACTTACCATATCTGCAAGGAAGCAGGACTGGATGCAGCACTGGTCGGGAATATCGGTGATTCATTTGCCAAGCAGGTGGCCCTGGATCCCCGCCCGCTGTATGTGGTGGAAGTGAGCAGTTTTCAGCTCGATGATATCGTGAGCTTCCGGCCCGATATCGCGATCCTGACCAATATCACTGAAGATCACCTGGACCGTTACGAATACAAATTCGAGAATTATATCCGGAGCAAATTCCGGATCACGATGAACCAGCAGGCTAATGATACATTCATTTACTGCGCGGATGATGAAGTAACCATGAGCTATTTAAATCAGTACAATATAAAATCAAACCAACTGCCAATCAGTATGAAAAGAGAATTACCAAACGGCGCATTTATCAAGGACGGCGACATGTATGTAAGGACCGGACAGGATTTTACCTCCATGAGCGTGTTTGATTTTGCCTTAAAAGGAAAACACAACCAGTATAATACGATGGCAGCATGTGTGGCAGCAACAACCATGGATATCCGTAAGGATAAGATCCGTGACGCGGTACAGAATTTCCAGAGCCTGGAACACCGGATGGAGCATGTGGCCACGGTGCGCGGGGTGGAATTCATCAACGACAGCAAAGCAACCAATGTGAACTCCACCTGGTATGCACTCGAGAGTATGACCAAGCCTACTGTACTGATCCTGGGTGGCGTGGATAAGGGGAATGATTATTCCCTGATCGCCGACCTGGTAAAAGAAAAAGTAAAAGCGATCATTTGCCTGGGAACAGACAATTCCAAGATCATCGAAGCATTCTCCGGTATCGTGGAAACGATCGTGACGACCAATACTGCACTGGATGCCGTACAAGGTGCTTTTCATTTCGCTGAAAAAGGAGATGTGGTGCTGCTGAGCCCGGCCTGCGCCAGTTTTGATCTCTTTAAGAATTATGAGGACAGGGGTACACAATTCAAACAGGCAGTAAAGGAATTATAAGCATACATGGAAGCAACCCGGGACATACGGTTCAATGACCTGAAGAATACCTTCAACACACAGCACCTGTTCAGCAAGACGAAAGGGGACAAGGTGATCTGGGCCCTGGTGGTATTACTGACCTTGGTCTCATTGCTCGCAGTATACAGCGCAACCGGATCACTGGCCTATAAGAATTACAAAGGCAATACCGAGATCTACCTGTTCAAACAGGTGGCTTTCATTTTCGCGGGTATCATGGTGATCTATTTTGCGCACCTGGTGAACTATACTTTTTACTCCAAAGCCGCCCGGTTCGTATTCCTGCTATCGATCCCTTTATTAATCTATACCCTGTTCTTCGGTGTAAAGATGAACGAAGGCAGTCGCTGGATCCGCCTCCCGATCATCAACATGACGATGCAGACTTCGGACCTGGCTAAACTGGCGCTTTTTATGTACCTGGCCCGTCTGCTCAGTAAGAAGCAGGATATGATCAAGGATTTTAAAAAAGGATTCCTGCCTGTGATGTGGCCGGTGGCCCTGACCTGTCTGCTGATCGCCCCGGCGAATTTGTCTACGGCTTTGTTACTTGGAGCCAGTTGCCTGATGTTGTTATTCATCGGACGTGTGAGAACCAAACATATCCTGATGACCATTGGTATCGCCATGATCCCACTGATCTTCCTGGTGGCTGCTGCTGTGATGCGTCATCAATCCACAGATGGGGATGTGGTGAAAAAGACAACGGGCAGCGGATTGACTGTTCGGGTGGATACATGGATCGGTCGCGTGGAAAGTTTCATATACGGGACTAAAGAAGATATTGACGGGGGCGCCTATCAGACCAGTCAGGCCAAGATCGCGATCGCTAAGGGCGGGGTGTTCGGAGTAGGCCCGGGCAACAGTACCACCCGTGATTTTCTGCCGCAGGCATACAATGATTTTATCTATGCGATCATCATCGAAGAATATGGTTTGGCGGGTGGGGCATTCATCATGTTCATCTACCTGGTGTTTCTCTATCGCTGTATCCGGATCTTCAAGCGTTGTCCCTTTGCTTTTGGTGCATTCCTCGCATTGGGACTCAGTTTTACACTGGCCATTCAGGCCGTGGCCAATATGGCGGTAACGGTGAATCTCTTTCCGGTCACGGGGGTTACACTACCCCTGGTGAGTATGGGAGGAACCAGTTTCATCTTTACCTGCCTGGCGATCGGGATCATATTAAGTGTGGCCAGAAATGTGGAGCAGACAGAAGGTGCAGCATTGGCAAAAGCGGCAAACCAGGAAGCATGAGCAAACGGATCATCATAGCGGGCGGAGGAACAGGGGGTCATATTTTTCCGGCCATTGCTATCGCCAATGCCCTGAAGAAAAAAGAACCAACGATCGAGATCCTGTTTGTGGGCGCGAAAGGTAAAATGGAGATGGAGAAAGTGCCGCAGGCCGGATACAGCATACAAGGATTGGATATTGCCGGATTCAACCGGAGCTCTTTGATAAAAAATATTGGCTTACCCTTCAAACTGATCAAAAGCTTTTTGCAGGTGCGTCGCATCTTCAATCAGTTCAAACCGGATGCAGCGATCGGTGTAGGAGGATATTCCAGCTTTCCGGTATTGAGAACAGCACAGGCTAAAGGCATCAAGACCTTTATCCATGAGTCGAATTCCTTTGCCGGCAGATCGAATATCCTGCTGGGAAAAAAAGCAACAAAAGTCTTTACCGGTACAGATGGAATGGAAAAATTCTTTCCGGCGGATAAGATAATGGTCAGTGGTAACCCGGTTCGCGTCGCTATCACCAGTGCCGGTGTGAGCCGGGAAGAAGGCCTGTCCTTTTTCGGACTGGATCCGCAGAAGAAAACGCTCTTTGTAGTAGGGGGAAGCCTCGGAGCAAGGTCAGTGAATGAAGCGATCGGTGCAGGATTGGATGAACTGCTGGGTGCGGGTCTTCAGCTGATCTGGCAAACCGGTAAACCCTATGCCGCTACAGCAAAAGATCAGGCAAAAGGAAAACCGGGAGTATGGGTAAATGACTTCATCAACCAGATGGAATATGCATATGCGGCGGCAGATATCGTGGTATCCCGTTCAGGTGCAATGACCGTTGCCGAATTGTGTGTGGCGAAAAAACCGGTGGTTTTTGTACCGTATCCTTTTGCCGCAGAAGATCACCAGACGGAGAATGCACAGCAGTTGGTGAATAAGCAGGCCGCACTGATGGTGAAAGACAACGAAGTGATGCAGGTATTGGTAAAAACAACCATCGGACTGGCAAAGGATGAAGCGAAGCAACAGGAATTGAAGACCCATATCGCCGCACTGGCTATAACGAACGCGGATGAAGTGGTGGCAGATGAAATTTTGAAACTGATCTGAAAACTATATACGGAACCTTTGAAAATTGATTTTTTAATAAGAACGTTCTCTCCAGGCACTTTTCCAGGTGCAGGCGGGAAAACCGTACAAGCCAATACTGTCCTTATGAACACCCCCTTTGGGGGGATTGACAACCTGAAAGAGGTCTACTTTATCGGAATCGGCGGGATCGGCATGAGTGCCATCGCCCGTTTCTTTCACGCCGGTGGAGTAAAAGTGAGCGGGTATGATAAAACCCCGACCCCCCTGACCCGGGAACTGGAAGCCAGCGGGATCGCAGTGCATTATGAAGATACTACGGCGCTGATCCCGAAAGGAGCCGAACTCGTAGTGTACACTCCGGCAGTACCTGCAGCCCATGCCGGGCTGGTGTATTACCGCGAGAACGGATACAAGGTGGTGAAAAGAAGCGA
>CALRQQ020000025.1:0-16546 GCA_943370345.1 Chitinophaga pinensis | reverse complement strand
ACCTTGGTGTGGAAGATACCCGTTCCTTTGGACTGTGTATCGGGATCAAGACCCGCCGGAAAAGTGAGATCTTCAGCAGTATCCTGGTAAGACGCCGGTATGTGATCAATCTGCCTTTCCTGAAACTGTTTAAAGTCTACGATATTCTTTGTGCCCAGGATTATAATCCCAATGAACGGACGGCCGAGATCTATAGCAGGAGTAATCCGAAGTTTGTGCTGGCTGAGCAGGTGCGGCGCAGTATCCTGAAATATTACCGTGACCGGAAGGAGGCGAAGGAGAATCCCGTGAAAGTGGAAGCAGCGGAAGAATTTGCATAAGGGATATAGTCCTGCGGCAAAGAGGCAGCTAACAACGAACATCTTCTATACATCCAGGATTCCTCGCAGCGCTCATAATAGACGAACCGTCCCTTTTAGTCAAACCAGTTCATCATCATGTACGGGTTACGGTCATGTATAAGGTCAAATTGGCTGGTGATTTTTTTTGATATGTATCAATACATGGTTGTTTACCGCCATCTCCCCATAAGTAATAATACTTGTATTTACAGACACAGGAATGAAACACTATAATTCCTGTTTTTTGCTGATTAGTATTGCGCCCCTTCCGGCCATTTGGCCTGTCAATAAGATTCATTCTGCGAAATACCATTTTAACCACCCGTCCTGTCCGTGAATGCCCACGTAACCAGATGAAAACAGCTTTATATAAAACTTCAGTCGTAATTATTTTACTGGGCAGCGCCCTGTTTACCCATGCGCAATCGCAAGGATCCTCTACAGGGAGCTGGTCCATGGGTGTCAACCTCGGTACCTATGTTTACCAGGGTGATCTGACTTCGGCCGTGGCCGGTTCCTGGAGAACGGCCCGTCCCGGGATTGAGTTTTCCCTTACCAAAATCGTGAGCAACCGGATGTCGCTGAAGTACGGAATGGTACTGGCTTCCCTGGTGGGTGATGATACCAAGTATAAGGCGGAACAGGAATTCAGGGGCTACCGCCAGTTTTATTATAAGAGCCGGTTTGCTGAACTCTCTGTTTCAAATAACTTTTATCTCCATAGCCTTACAAACTCAACGAAGCGTTTTAATCTATACATCTCCGCTGGAATCGGCGCTACTTTCATGCTCAATAAGTGTAACAGTTATTCCAAAACGGACTGGAATTATTTTTCAGCCAGCAACCTGCGTGAACATGTGAAGGAGGATTCGGTTGTTGGAATTCCCAAGGTCCTTATTTCTGTTCCATTGGGACTCGGATTCAATTATCAGCTGACAGAGCGGATCCATCTGAATATTGAAGGTCTCTACCGCTTATCCACTTCCGATTACCTGGATGGATTCAGCCGGTCGGGTAACAATAGTAATAATGATTATTTCTACAGCCTTTCTGCCGGACTTCATTTTACCATTGGAAAAAAGAAAGAAGCGAAGAAAGAAATGGTACTGCCGCCGACCCCGCCGCCACCAGCTCCACGAAAAGAACCGGTAGTAGCGGCACCTGTTGAACAGTTTATTGATGCTGATAAAGACGGTATTGCGGACAGCGTGGATAAATGCCCCCAGGTTAAAGGATCTGCTATGAATGCCGGTTGCCCGGATTCGGTAAACTTAAAACCGGTTTCGACTATTACACCTGTGATACCTGTTGCAGACCCTGTTCTTAAAACCTGGACCGTCTACTTTGACTATGACCGCTCCAGTCTGGACGGTCAGGGCTTTAATAATCTGAATGAAGTGATCCGGCTGATGAAAGCAGATACCTCTCTGAACGTGGTTTTTAAAGGACATACAGATATGAAAGGAACAGTGGAAGCGAATTATAAATTATCCATGGGTCGTTCAAAAGTCTGTGCCGATTTCCTCGCTTCTTACGGGATCGGCCGTGAACGGATCAAGCTGGAAGCCTATAGTAAATTACAACCGGCCGCTGACCCTGCTGATGAGCGGCTGCAGTGGAAAAACCGGCGGGTGGAAGTGCTGCTGGTGCATTGAACGGACTGATAATATTGAAGACCCCGGCCAGTTACGGCCGGGGTTTTTTGTATACGGCTGATTGTAAAAGACAGGTATCGCCTGTATTTTATATAAAAAAGAGCTGGGTAGGTTATGTAATGATTTTGAAAATTTATGATTAGCTTGTACAAAGCAACCGGCGTGTAAGATCATATTACAATCCGGGTTGCTGAATCATCTGACACATAACCAACCAACATGAAACCATTTTTTTTCCTCAGTCTTTTGACTGTATTATCCTTTTCAATAGTTGCCCAGAAGCCCCGTGCCAGGGATATCGGCATACCGTTTAACGGAACTCCCGGTAAGTTTAATGCCATTACCGATGTAAAAGGGGTGGAAGTCGGGTACAGCACGATCATTTCCGGTCAGGGAAAAAACATACGGGGCAAAGGCCCGGTACGTACCGGTGTAACGGCCATACTTCCCCGTGGACGTAACAATAACCCGGTGTATGCCAACTGGTATACCCTTAATGGTAATGGTGAAATGACCGGCACCACCTGGATCACTGAATCCGGTTTCCTGGAAACCCCGGTGATGATCACCAACACCAATAGTGTGGGTGTGGTACGCGATGCGGTGTTGAAATGGTTTGTGAAGACCGGTTGGTACAAAGAGGATTTCTGGTATACTTATCCTGTGGTGGCGGAGACCTATGATGGATTTCTCAATGATATTTATGGCTTTCATGTAAAGGAGGAAAACGCCTGGGAGGCATTGGATAGTGCAAAGAGTGGTCCGCTTAAAGAAGGAAATATCGGTGGCGGCACCGGTATGATGTGCCTGGGTTTTAAAGGAGGTACCGGCACGTCCTCCAGGGTAATAAAAGTAAAAGACTCCACCTATACGGTAGGGGTGCTGGTGCAGGCCAATTTTGGCGCGAAGCCAAACCTCACTATTGCCGGGGTTCCCATTGGTCGTGAGCTCAGGGATACGCTGAATTATGAATTCAAAGCCCCGCCGTCATATAATCCAGGGGATGGGTCGATCATCGTCGTGCTGGCCACCGATGCGCCGTTGTTACCGCACCAGTTAAAACGGATCGCGGCCAGGATACCCTTGGGTATCGGCATTGTGGGCGGCAGAGGGGAGAACGGCTCGGGTGATATTTTTATCGCATTCTCTACTGCTAATCCAACCGCTTTTCAACGGGAGAATTTTACCAAGGTGGATGAACTGCCCAACGATATAATCAATCCCTTGTTTAACGCCACGGTACAGGCCACGGAGGAAGCCATCATCAATGCCATGGTGGCCGCGGAGACCATGGAAGGGATCAATGGTAATAAAGCCTATGCGTTGCCACATCAGAAAGTGATGGAGTTGCTGCGGAAATGGGGAAGAGTAAAGTGAGTCAACAGCCCATCCTGAGAATTTAAATTTAAAAATGTCAGGGTTTTACAATGATTAAAAATATACTACTGACTTTTGTGCTGTTGGTTCAGGTTTTTAATGCAGCATCCCAAAGTAAGGTGTCAGCCAGCGCGTTGAAAGCGCAAGAGACGATTATTGCTTTTTTTACCTCATTATCGGAACGCGATTTTAATAAAATGAAAGCAGTTTGTGCCGCTGATTTTACTGTTTTGGAAAACGGGGTTATCTGGAATCTGGATACATTGCAGGAGAAAATCAATCTCAGCAAAGCCATTCCTGATTTTAACCGGATCAATACAATTGAATTTACGGAGACCCGGATAAAGGGTAAGATGGCCTGGGTCAGTTATCATAACCGGGCAGATTATTACCGGAATGGTAAGAAGAGTTATGTGCAATGGCTGGAGAGTGCTGTGCTGGTGAAAGCGGGAAGAACGTGGAAGATGCAGTTGCTGCATTCGACGCTGGTGAAGCGGGGATAGCCGTTTTTCTATAACTAATCTTTATCTTACTATCTGATAAAATAACTTACTGCAATGGCCGACTCATCCACCTCCCGTTCCGCTGCCCCTGTAAAGAAATCGGCTAAGAAAAAAGGGGCTGGTAAAGAGAAACCGGAAATGATCCAAACCCTGCATCCGGATAAAACGAAGACCAATAAGCGCATTTCACTAGAAAAATACAGTTTTATTAAAGCAAATCTGCTGGCCGTATTAAAGAAAGGGGAGCTGACCCATACCGATCTGATGGAAGCGCTATACCAGCGGGTAAAGGATGAATTTGAAGGCGGGGTACAATGGTACGGGGAGACGGTGAAGCTGGATCTGGAAGCAAGAGGAGTGATTGAACGGACGGGTAAGAAGCCCGAGAAATACAGGAGTAAGGGTAAGTGATCAGTAGCTGTGGCACGTTCATTCGTGTTATATGTATATCGGTGATAAATTTGCAGGCAACCGGGCTAATGACCCTGATCATGCAATATGCAGTACTCAAAGAACGTTTAACGGGCCGGAATGTCGGGAACAGGGAGTGGTATACGCGTGCGAAAACGGAATTTGTCCTGGAAATTTTACGAAAGCATGGGATGTCAGTCGTTGAGCTTTCGGCTATCGTGGTGGCCAATCGTTAAACAATCAGCCAGAAATATCACGATGAGCGTTTATTCCTTCCCGTTTTAATTAAACATCCGGACCCGGTTTAACTTTTTCCCTATATTAAAGTCCTATCTATCCTAAAACCAAACCTATGCGATCATCGCAATTACCCTTTATTTTACTCCTGTTAATTTTTGTATCCTGTAAAAAGGACAATTCGAACCCGCCGGTGGCTGAGACCATGTACTTTCCCTCCAACACGGATACGGCCTGGGAACGCAAATCCATGAGCAGCTTAGGCTGGAATTCCGGCAATGTGCAGGCGCTGAAGGATTACCTCAATCAGAAACACAGTAAATCATTCATGATCCTCGTCAATGGCCGGATCGTACTGGAAGAATATTTCAACGGACATAATGCAACTGCTACCTGGCCCTGGAACAGTGCCGGCAAGACCCTTGTATCTACGGCTACCGGCATTGCCCAACAGGAGGGGTTGCTGGATATCAATACAAAGGCCTCTCAATACCTCGGAGCCGGCTGGACTGTTGCTCCACTGGCTAAAGAAAACCTGATCACTGTCCGGCATTTACTCACGATGACTTCCGGACTCAATGATTCAAGCGAACTGGTGATCCGGGCTAATCTCAGGTATATGGCGGATGCAGGTACCCGTTGGTCGTATCATAATGTATTCCAGAAACTGATGGATGTGGTGGGGGCAGCGAGCGGACAGACCTATGAAAATTATTTCAATGCCAGACTGAAGAACAAACTGGGGATGGATGGATTCTGGAATTACGGACTCATTTTCACGGTCTATCACAGCAATACCCGCAGTATGGCCCGTTTTGGGCTGATGGCATTGAACAACGGTAAATGGAATAATGAACAGATCATCAATCAGGCATTCTTCAATGACGCTATCAATACCTCTCAATCCATCAACCCCTCCTATGGCTATCTCTGGTGGCTGAATGGGAAATCCGGTGCGATGATTCCGGGTGGTCAGACTTTTTATCCGGGGACACTGGTTCCCAATGCTCCGGCCGATATGTATGCAGCCATGGGAGCAGAAGACCAACGGATCTATGTTATTCCGTCAAAGAAGATGGTGGTGATCCGGATGGGGGATGCCTCCGATCCGCAGAATCCCAATTTTGCCGTATCGGGATTTGATAATGAGTTGTGGGGCAAGATCAATGCAGTGATCAATTAATTGTATCAATAAAAAAACCCTGCTAACGAGCAGGGTTTTTTTATTGATTGTGTGAAGCAGACTACCGGAAAGTGGTACCTGAGATAAGCCGGAAAGGACTAAATTGTGTGTCCTTATAACTTTTATCATGTCCGACAGCATCCGGCTTTCCACCCTCACGCAACTGATCCAGGATACGATCCAATCCCGGTTTGAGGGCGAAGTGTTTCATGTTTCTGCGCGGATCATGAATGTAAAGAAGTATGAATCGGCACGTCGCTGCTACCTCACCCTCGAAGAATATGAACAAGGCGCGAAGCTCACCGAGATCAGGGCTGTATTCTGGGCCAGTGCCTATAGTGAAATCGAAAAATTTGAGAAGATACTCCGGCAGCCTTTCCGGGACGGAGCAGAGATCAGTTGCCGGGTAAAAGTGCGTTACCATAAAGTGTATGGACTGAACCTGGATGTGTTACAGATCGATGTGGCCCAGGCATTGGGTACACTCGAGTTAGAAAGACAGCAGACATTGGAAAGACTGGTAAAGGAGAACCCGGAGCAGGTACAACTGATCGGAGGTGTTTACCGTACCTATAATAACCGGCTCGAATTGCCGCTGGTCATCAGCCGGATCGCTTTGATCACTGCACCGAATTCAGATGGGCAACGTGATTTTCTGCAGGAATTGAAACTCAATAAACATCAGTACCAGTTTACCGTGACAGAATTCCTCACCACCATACAAGGGGATAATGCCCATCTGCTGATCCTGGAGCAATTGAAACTGATCGAAGAACGAAAAGAGGAATTTGACCTGGTGGCAATTGTACGAGGTGGTGGTTCCCTGGGTGATTTCAAACCTTTTGATGATTATGCACTCTGTGCTTTTGTAGTGCGCTTTCCGGTACCTGTATTTACCGGCATCGGGCACGATCGTAATCAGAGTATTGTGGACCTGATGGCGCGTGAACAAAAGACACCGACTAAAGTGGCCGCCATGATCGTGGACCATAATTTTGATTTTGAGAATGCACTGATCGATCTTAAAACCCGGCTGAATGTTGCCATTAGCGATCAGTTAGACCGTGCCAAAGAAAAACTGGAGCAGGCAAAACGGATCATCCGGCTCTCCAGTCCGGTGGATATTCTCCGCAGGGGATTTGCGATCATTACGCACCAGGATAAAATTGTGGTCGATCCATCCATCATAAAAGAGGGCATGGAATTACAGACCCAATTAAAGGATACGATCATTCATAGTACCGTAACTAAAAAGACAGATCATGAAAAGTAAGCAGACCTATAACGAAGCCTATACCAAACTGGAAGAATTGGTAGAGCAATTGGAGGACGGGAATATTCCGCTGGACAAACTGGCAGAGAAAGTGAAGCAGGCCAATGAGTGGATAACGGTATGTGAGGATAAGTTACGACAGATCGGCGAGGATATTAATTCGGCTGCTGCTGGGTCACAGCGGGATAAAGCCAAAAAAGGGTCAAAGTAATTTGATTATACTGCCGTAAGGGATCTTTACCATCTGCTATTAGCTTTTCTCTCCAACAAACCAATCTTCCTTATCCTTAAACAGTACATTGAACGTAGTAAGTGAACCATAGCAACGCGTGATGTATTGCTGAAGGTTTACTTTTTCTTCGTCATTCAGTTTTTTTTGGCTGTTGATATTCTGCTCAAGTACCCGCAGACGGTCGCGCAGCATCACGATCTTGTGAAAGAAATCTTCCACCGGTACTTCCTTTGGCTTTAAACTTTTATCAGCCGGTTGCAGCAGCATCATGCCATTGATCCACTTTTCACCCAGCGGTACATTTTCCGTGATACCACCCCAGAGCCGCAGGATCTTCAGCAACGAACGTTCTACCTCTGATTGGGTCTCGATCTCTGCCGTTACGTTTTCCGGTATGATCTCTTCCAGTTTTTCATCCGTCTTATCAATTTCCTTTATGCCATGATGAATAAAAGAGATCATATAAGTCGCATAGCGGACAGCAACAATTACGCCGGGACCGAATTGCGTATGCTGCAGGCGGGTGCCCGGGCCGAGGGTGAGGGGGGAGTCGTTCATGGGGGGAAATTACTGCGGGGGAGGGAGATGACCAAACAGGGAGGCGAGAGGCTAGAAGCTAGAGGCTAGAAGTGAACAGCCCCTGCTGAGAAGATTCTCCAGAATAAGGTATACAAGTTTTTTTACGGGATGCTCACCCCTTCTTGCTTCTCGCTTCTCGCTTCTGGCTTCTTGCTTCTAGCCTCTCGCCTATGGCTTCCAGCGAATAATAAAATATCACCAAAATCCCCCGGCCTCCTTAGCAGAGATTCCTCAGAAAGCAACAAAATATTCCATCAAATCAGTAAAACCTTCCATTTAACGGCAAAGGGTTCAAAAGTACTTTTAAAGAGATTTTCAAGCATAAGCAGCAAGCAGAATTCGGCCAGCCCTTTGTAACGACCCTGTGTCGCTTACAAAGGGGCCCTGACCGACCGGTTCCACTGCCAAAACGTAACGATTTGCGACGCCATGTTCATCAAGAAATACTTCGAGGAATTCGAACTGAATCATACCCGCCAGACGCGCGGCCGGACGATCACGGAAACAGATATAGTGATCCACGCGGGACAATCGGGCGATTTTTTTCCCCATCACATGGACGAAGAATGGTGCAAGACCCAGCCCTTTGGCCGCCGGATTGCTCATGGCACCCTCATCTTTACTGTAGCGATCGGACTGACCGCTGACTTTATCAATGAAGTATCCATGACCTACGGGTATGAGCGGCTTCGTTTTATCAAACCGGTGTTCATCAATGATACCATCCGGGTGAACATCACTATCAAAGACAAAAAAGACCATAAGAAACCGGAATACGGCCTTGTGACCGAGCTGGTGGAATGTTTTAATCAGCACAATGAACTGGTGATGCTGTGCGAACATATCCTGATGGTCAAAAAGAGTGTTTAATATGGCAGCCATCGTTTTAAATGGTATCACTTGGGGACATAGCAGGGGTATTACGCCGTTGCTGGCATTGTCTCAGCGATACAGTGAGCTGCATCCCGGCATCGAGATCCGGTGGAAAAAAAGAACCCTCCAGGAATTCGCTGATTTCCCGATCGAAAAACTGACACATGAATATGACCTGCTGATCATCGATCATCCCTGGGTGGGTTGTGCAGCTGCGACGAAATGTGTGCTTCCTTTAAATGACTATTTACCGGCAGACTATCTGGCCGATCAGGCCAACAACAGTGTTGGTCAATCTCATATCAGTTATAACTATGAAGGAAGTCAATGGGCCCTGGCCATTGATGCAGCCACGCCGGTGGCCAGTTACCGGAAAGATCTGCTTCCGGCTCCTCCAAAAACCTGGGAGCAGGTACTTGAACTTGCCTCATCCGGTAAAGTAGCGGTACCGGCCATCCCCATTGATCTGCTGATGAACTTTTATACGTTCTGTATCGCTCATGGAAAAGAACCCTTCACCTCAGAAGTAGAAGTGATCGATGAAGCAACCGGAGTAAAAGCGATCAATAGTATGAAAGAACTCTGGAGCCGGGTAGACCGGTCCATGTTCGGATGCAATCCGATCGCAGTGGCAGAACTTATGAGTTCCACGAATGACTATTGGTATTGCCCCTTTGCCTACGGCTATTCCAATTATTCACGAACCGGTTATGCAAAATATCTTTTGCAGTATACCGATGTTGTCTCTTTCAACGGAAACAAATTCAGCACCACCATTGGCGGAACCGGTCTTTCTGTCTCCGCCTTCAGTGCCCACAAAGACATAGCGCTGGATTTTGCAGCGATGGTGGTTTCAGGTGAATGTCAGCGTACCATGTATGTACAGCATGGCGGGCAGCCCGGACATCGTTCAGCCTGGGAAGATGCGGAAGCGAACCGGTTGACCCATGATTATTTCAGCAATGTATTACCGGTAATGGACAATGGGTATATGCGCCCGCGGTACAATGGTTATCTGCATTTTCAGGACCATGCCGGTGATCCCTTGCAAGCCTGTCTGAAAGAAGAGGGAGATCCGGTACAAGCCCTTAAAGCCATGAATGCAATCTATAAGAAAAGTATTTTATCACCCGCAACAATAGCCGGCTCATGAGTCAACTGCCTTTGAAAGGAATTGTGGTACTGGAGTTTTGCCAGTATTTATCCGGTCCCTCGGCCGGACTCCGCCTGGCAGACCTGGGTGCCCGGGTGATCAAGATCGAACGCCCCGGCGTGGGAGAGGCAGGACGGAAACTGGCGATCAAAGATCTCTGGGTAGATGAGTATTCGTTACTATTTCATACGATCAACCGGAATAAAGAAAGTTTTACTGCCAACCTTAAAGACAAGGAGGATCTCGCCGTTATTAAAAAACTGATCGCAAAAGCCGATGTACTGATCCATAACTTCCGACCGGAAGTGATGGGAAGAAATGGCCTGGATTATGCAGCTGTCAAGGCGATCAACCCGGGACTGATCTATGCGGAAATTTCCGGTTATGGAAAGAAAGGTCCCTGGAAGGATAAACCCGGGCAGGACCTCTTACTGCAATCCATGACCGGGCTGGCCTATACGACGGGCAATGGTAATAATGGTCCTGTTCCTTTTGGGATATCTATTGCTGATATCATGGCCGGTTCTCAATTAGTACAGGGGATATTGGGCGGCCTCATACGTCGCCATAAGACCGGCGAAGGTGCGCTGATCGAAGTGAGCCTGATGGAATCCCTCCTCGATTTTCAATTTGAATTACTGACCACCTATTATACCACGAAGCAACAACCGCAACGCAGCAAAGTGGCCAATGGCCAACCCTTGCTGAGTGCGCCGTATGGTATCTATGACACGGCCGATGGTCATATCGCCATCGCCATGATGGATATCCATGTACTGGCCGATACGATCGGTTGCCGGGAATTGAAAGAATTTTCCAAAGAAGAAGCTTTCTCCCGTCGCGATGAGATCAAGACCGTGCTGGCTGCTCATTTACTCAAACAAGCCACCGACTACTGGCTTGGTCTCTTACAGGATGCAGGTCTCTGGTCCATGCACGTACTGAACTGGGAGGATATGACAAATGAAGCGGCCTACCAGTCGCTTGGTATGGAACAAAAGATAAAAGTGGGAGAGAAAGAGGTAACGACCACCCGTTGTCCGATCCGGATCAATGGGGAAAGACTGGTGAGTGGAAGACCGGCGCCGGGTGTAGGGGAGCATAATGAGCGTATAAAAGAAGAACTCCTCTAAGAAAGTACGAGGTACGAAGTACGAGCTTAAAGTAGTGAGAGAATGAAAGGGGGGGAACTACGAAGTTAGAAGTACGAAGTACGAGCTTAAAGTAGTGAGAGAATGAAAGTGGGGGAAAGTACGAAGTACGAGGTACGAAGTACGAACTTAAAGCAGAGCGATAAAAAGTAATAAGATAAATAATGATAAAGGAAGAAAGAGGATGCGCAAAGGAGGTTTCGTACTTCGTACCTCGTACTTCGTACTTTTTCCTGTTTTCTTAGAAAGCAATTGTTAATCAAATGACCTTACTAAACGATATTCTGGTTCTTGATTTCTCCCAGTTCCTCTCGGGGCCATCGGCTTCGTTGCGGCTGGCTGATATGGGGGCGCAGGTGATCAAGATCGAGAAGCCGGGAACAGGAGATATCTGCCGGGAACTCTATGTATCGGATGTGATGATCGAAGGGGAGTCCACGATCTTTCATGCCATTAACCGCAATAAACAAAGCTATACCGCCGATCTCAAGAATCCGGATGATCTTTTTAAAGTAAAACAACTGATCGCAAAAGCGGATGTGGTCATGCATAATTTCCGTCCGGGAGTGATGGAACGGATCGGATTGGATTATGCGGCCGTGAAAGTAATTAAACCGGATATTGTATATGCGGAGATCAGCGGCTATGGAACTGAAGGACCCTGGAAGGATCTTCCCGGACAGGATCTTTTACTGCAGTCGGTATCCGGACTCACCTGGCTGAGCAACAATAATAATGAGAACCCCACCCCCATGGGCGTGGCGGTGGTGGATATACTGGCAGGCACTCATATTGCCCAGGGAATACTGGCCGCCCTTTATGGCCGCCTGAATACCGGGGAAGGTGCCCTGGTACAGGTGAGCATGTTTGAAAGTATCCTTGATTTTCAGTTTGAAGTACTCACCTGTTATTATAATGACGGGCGGCAGCTGCCGGTGCGCGGTGCGGTGAACAGTGCGCATGCTTATGTGGCGGCTCCGTATGGACTTTATAAGACAAATGATAACTACATTGCACTGGCAATGACCAATATTCCCACCCTGGCCCATTTGCTGGGTTGTGATCTGTTAAAATCGTTCAACGACAGCAATGACTGGTTTGCCAAGCGGGATGAGATCAAGAAAATACTGGCCGATCATTTAAAGACCAATACAGCCGCACACTGGCTCGGTATTTTAGAAAAAGCCGATATCTGGTGTGCCCCGGTAATGGATTATGACCGGTTAGTAAAAGAGGAGGGATATAGCGTACTGGACATGGAAGTAACTGTACAAACCAGTAAGGGTATATCGGTGACCACCACCCGTTGCCCGTTGCGTGTAGATGGCCAGTTATTATTATCCGGTACTGGTGCACCTCGTCTGGGCGAACATAACCAGGCGATCGAACAACAATTTGGTATTGCTCATCAGCTACAGGGTCTTCGTAAATAAGTTATACCGGAATGTCACAACGGATTGCCGATACACATATTCATATCTGGGATTTCAAAAAGGCAGCATATGCCTGGCTGGAAGGTAATACCACATTGCTCAACCGTACCTACGCCATTGAAGAAATTGAAACGGAACGAAGGGACTGCGGGATCACCGCTGGTATACTGGTACAGGCTGCCAATAATTTTGAAGATACCGACTGGATGTTGCACACGGCCAGTCAGCACGAATGGATCAAGGGGGTGGTAGGCTGGTTACCCCTGATGGATCCGGATGCCACAGTGAAAGCCCTGCAGCATAAATACGGCAAGGAAACATATTTCAAGGGTGTTCGACACCTGATCCATGATGAACCCTATACGGACTGGCTCTTACAGGAACCCGTATTGGTGAGTCTGGGCATTCTGGCCGAACACAATATTCCCTTTGATGTGGTAGGCGTGTTGCCGGCGCATATTGAAACCGCCCTTGAAGTAGCGGAGAAAGTACCTGGTTTACGCATGGTCTTTGATCACCTGAATCAACCACCCATTGCCAGCGGGGAGCGATTTGGAAAATGGGGTGACCTGATGAAGAAAGCCGCGACACATCCGGGCTTTTATATGAAGATCTCGGGAATGGGTACCACTACGGGCAAAGGTTCATCCTGGACAGCTACGGATATACAACCTTATGTAGCATTTGTCCTGGAGCATTTTGGGGTTGATCGTTGTTTTTGCGGGGGAGACTGGCCGGTATCATTACTCGCCGGATCCTATACTCATTCATGGACTAATTATAAACAATTGCTGACGGAACAACTGGATCCGTCTTCGCTTGATAAAGTATTTTATTCGAACGCGGCCCGCTTTTATTCCTTTTAAACAATTTGCCTGTCAATATGGAAGTCATTAACGGTGTTTTATATCATGCCATAGGTGCTTCCAGTGCCTCGCTCTGTTATACCCCGGAGAAAAAACTGAAGGGATGGAGCTGGCAGACCTATTGGCTGGCGCAGGCAGCCGTATGCTGGCTGATCTTACCGGTACTGATCGCGTGGGTAACGATACCCGAACTTGCCACCGTATTACGTGAAGCACCGGCATCGGCCATGCAGCGTTCTTTTATATTAGGAGCTGCCTATGGGATCGGAGGCACAGCCTTTGGTATTGCAATCCGTTATGTAGGCTTTTCGCTCACGTATGCCATTGCAGTGGGTATCAGTTGTGTATTAGGTACGTTGTTGCCACCGTTAGTAAATGGCACTTTATCCGAGGCTTTATCCGGGAATGGGGCAGGGTTCTTACTGTCGGGTGTAGCACTTGGTGCTTTTGGTATCGGAGTCTGCGGTTTGGCTGGCAGAAGTAAGGAAAAAGACCTGGCCTCCCAACAGGCCGGTCCCAATGGATTTTCACTGGCCAAAGGATTGCCTTTGTGTTTACTCGCCGGTGTGTTATCCGCACTCTATGGTTTTTCCCTGAACCAGGGACAGCCCATCGCAGATGTGGCCGCAAAGCATGGGGCTGGTAATTTCCAGGGCAATGTGATCTATATTTTTTCCAATACCGGCGCCTTTCTGAGTACGGCACTTTATTGCATTTACCTGCACCGGAAAGAAAAAACATTCGGAGAATACAAAGGGATCGGGAAAAGCGGACTGGGACTGAACTACCTGCTGGCGGCACTGACCGGTATACTCTGGTACGGACAGTTTTTCTTTTACGGACTCGGTCATGTACGGATGGGTAAATATGAATTCAGCAGCTGGGCTATCCATATGATCCTGCTTGTGCTGATCAGTACCCTGACCGGACTGGCCTTGAAAGAATGGAAACGCAGCAGTGGTAAAACAATCCGGTTACTGGCTGCTGCCATCGTAATTTTAATTATTGCCGTTATACTCTTAACGGAAGGAAACAGACTGGGTGCTGCTACATAAGCGGGATCCGGCCAGGAGGAAGTCTGATATGAAGAAAAGTATAAGCCTGTTCATTATTCTGGTTTTGCTGCAAAGTTTCCTTTTTGCACAACTTACCGCCTTTCCCGGGGCCGAAGGGTATGGAAAATATGCTACCGGTGGCCGGGGGGGTAAAGTAGTTGCAGTGACCAATACCAATGACAGTGGCGAAGGCAGTTTTCGTTGGGCTATTGAGCAATACCCGGGCGAACCGCTCACCGTTGTTTTTCGCGTAGGCGGTTTGATCGAACTGCAGTCAAAGATCCAGATCAAACGTTCCAACCTTACCATTGCCGGACAAACCGCTCCCGGTGACGGCATTTGTTTTAAAAATCAATCGCTCATTCTTAACGGGGCCGGTATCAAAGGCAATCACGGGAATATCATTATCCGTTTCATCCGTTCGAGACCGGGAGGCACTTTAAAGACCGGACTTTATGGTTTTGATATGGAGAATTGTCATGATGTGATCATTGACCATTGCAGTTTCAGCTGGGCCAATGAAGAGTGTGCAGCGATGTATGATACAAAGAACACCACGGTGCAGTGGAGTATCGTGAGTGAAGGATTGTATGATGCAGGTCACATGAAGGGCAAACGTTCCTTTGGCGGGGTTTGGGGTGGTCAGTATGCCAGTTATCATCATAATCTTTTTGCCCATCTCAATAACCGGGCAATCCGGTTCAACGGTGCCCGGGCCCACGATACCACCGCATTGATTGATTACCGGAATAATGTAGTGTACAACTGGGGCAATGCCAATGCCTGTTATGGTGGTGAGGTCAATATCAAGGGCGGTATCTCGCAGGTGAATATTATCAATAATTTTTATAAGCCTGGTCCGGCTTCTCCGGATCAGTTGAAATTTGTACATGCTTCCTTTCAACCCGAATTATCCAAAGGGACAGGGCAGTGGTATGTGGATGGTAATATCATGGACACGTACAAGTCACTCACCAAAAAGAATGAACGCGGAATTGACCTGGAAGAAGCCGGTTTTCCGCAGGGGGCTATTTCAGGCAGTGCTTTCCAGGTGGCAGTACCTTTACCGGTGGAAAGTGCAGAAGTGGCGTATAAAAATGTGTTGAAATTCGCCGGTGCTTATTTACCGGTGCGGGATGCAGTGGATACCCGTGTGATCAATGAAACGAGTACGGGTAAGGCCACTGGCCGGGGAGTGTTTGGTAAAGCGGGGATCATTGATAGTCCGGGTGCCGTAGGTGGCTGGCCTGAATATAAATCAGCAGTAGCACCGGTTGATACCGATAATGATGGCATGCCGGATGAGTGGGAGATCAAAAACGGGTTGAATCCGAAAGATGCGGAAGACCGGAATAAAACCGATAAAAGCGGGTATACCATGCTGGAAGTGTACCTCAATGAACAGGTGGTTATAAATTAAGAAATGAAAAATGTACTGATCATCGTAGCGCTGTTCCTTACCGGAATAGTTGTACAGGGGCAGGTGACCATAAAAGGGTCTGTCTCCAGTCCCCGGCTGAAATATGCGTATGACCGGTTGAATAATTATATCCGCAGCACCCCGCTCAAAACAAAGAACCAGGAGATCATCCTCGAACTACAATCCTTTATTGGTAAGAAAGAAGGTTATCGCATTATCAGCAGTGACCATCTCACGCGGATCACCGGTAATGATGAAACAGGATTATTGTATGGTGTACTTGATTATCTGGATCAGTTGAAACGGATCAGCCATTTCCCGGAGAATTATTCCAGCGAGGAGGCACCGGAAATGGTGTTGCGCGGCCAGTGTATCGGTATTCAGAAACCCTACTATCTGCCCGGGCATAATGTATATGAGTATCCGTATACGCCGGAGACTTTTCCCTGGTTATATAATAAGCAATTATGGATACAGGTGCTCGATTCCATGGTGAATAACCGGATGAACTCATTGTACCTGTGGAACGGGCATCCCTTTGCTTCATTGGTCAAACTGACGGATTATCCCTATGCGCTCGAAGTGGATGAAGCGACCTTTAAAAAGAATGAGGAGATCTACCGGTTCATCACCACCGAAGCCGATAAGCGGGGTATCTGGGTGATCCAGATGTTTTATAATATCATCGTCTCCAAACCTTTTGCGGAATACCATAAAATAAAAACACAGGACCGTGAACGCCCGATCACGCCGTTATTATCCGATTATACCCGGAAATCCATTGCCGCCTTTGTAGAGAAATAT
>CALRQQ020000024.1:0-16758 GCA_943370345.1 Chitinophaga pinensis | reverse complement strand
AACATCACTCCGATCTTCTCACGAAGCTGGTTGATGAATATGCAGATCGTATTTGTTTTAGAGATCGTAGCCGTGAGTTTACGCAGGGCCTGGCTCATCAGCCTTGCATGGAGTCCCATTTTGCTGTCACCCATTTCCCCTTCCAGTTCGCTCTTGGGAACCAGGGCAGCCACAGAGTCGATCACCACAACATCCAGGGCGCCGGAAAGGATCAGCCGGTCAGCAATTTCCAGGGCCTGCTCCCCGTAATCGGGCTGAGAGATCAGCAGGTTGTCAACGTCCACACCCAGTTTCTTGGCGTAGTTACTGTCAAATGCGTGTTCCGCATCGATAAAGGCGCACATCCCGCCTTTTTTCTGTGCTTCAGCGATCACATGGGTGGCGATGGTGGTTTTACCGGAAGACTCTGGTCCGTATATCTCTACCACGCGACCGCGGGGCAGACCGCCGATACCAAGGGCCACATCCAGGCCAATACTACCGGTGGAGATGACTTCCTGTTCTGTTTCGGTCCGTTCGTTCATCATCATCACACTTCCCTTGCCATAATCCTTCTCAATCTTATCCATGGTAAGCTTGAGGGCTTTCAGTTTTTCGCTGTTTGCTGACATATCGGTTGATTTTTCTTGTTTTGCCATTTTTCAAAATTAGCGGAACCCTGTTCCGCGGGTGTAAAAACTAATTAACAATCAAAACTAAATGAATTAGCAAGAAAAAACTAATAATTTTTGGATTATTTTTCCCGGAAGGACTGTTTTTTTCCGGGGAGACCGGCGGTGTTTTATGGAATTTCATTGGGGAAAATACCGGTAAAATGGTGTTTTTAATGAGCCATCACCGGGTGGCAGGGGATTGCCTAAAAATTTAGCAAAATCTTTTTTATGGACAATCAGTCATGCGGGATCAGCCAAAAACCTGGGCCGCCAGCATCGAAAGGGCGCCTAAAGTAAAACCGCCATAGATCTCGGCCGGTGTATGATCCGATACTAAAAAACGGGCCGTGCAAACCAGTCCGGCTATGAACAGACCCATAGCGAGATATAATCCGAAATTCAGCGGCTGGGTAAAGGCCAGCACAAACAGAAAGGTCACCGCAATACCCATTGAGATGGCGTGCAGACTGATCTTCATCCGGGTATTGACCATCAGACTGGTCCAGGAGCTGATCCAGATCGCCAGGGCAAAGCGGATCGCCATATCGGGATAGCCAGGCAGGTTATGCCATACATACCAGATCCAGAAATACCAGATACCACAGGCCACTAAAGGAATGATCCGGTCCTTCTGCTTTTTAAGCTGAATGGATTCAACAAAGCCCAGGGCTTTTAATAATAATACCGTTACCAGTGGAAAAAAGAGATACATGGCCACAGTCTGCAGCATCACCATCATTTTTTGCCTTGGTTCGAATCCGGTGAACTGGAACGGGTGCTCATAAATGAGGAAGGCCATGACATATAAAGGCACAAATACCGGGTGAAATACCCAGGAGATAAAACGGGCCAGTAGCCGGAGCGCCAGGGGTTGGGCTGTTTGTTCGTTCATGCTATCGGTTGATGCTGAGGGCAGTACAGTATTCATGCGGTATAATCTGGCTGCAAAGTAAGGCAATCTGGAAAAAAGGGTGCGGTTTTTGTATATTGGCAACGCGCGATGGTCCTGTGGTGAACCGGTTTTACACAAACACTTCAGTATGAAGAAACTACTGCTTGCTTTTCTTTTAGTATTCCTCTTTGTTCAGGGCTTCTCTCAAAAGATCGACAAGGCAAAAATGCAGGCCATGTACGATTCCATCAAAGCCGCCGGCATCCGTCACCCTGAATTTGTGATGGCCCAATGCATGCAGGAGACCGGCAACCTCAAGTGCAAACAATGCTGTCTCCGTTACCATAATCTCTTTGGCTTCTATATCAAAGGCAACAAATGCAAGAAGTTTGAATCCGATGCGGCATGCATCGCCTACTATAAGATATGGCAGGACAAACGCTATGATAAATGGCGGAAGACGCACCCTAAGGCTGATTATTATCACTTCCTGAAACACGTTAAATATGCCACAGGGGATAAATACACCAACGAACTGAAACCAAAAGTGGAATGGGTGAAGAAGAATCTGAAGCTATAGGCTTCGGCTTCGTCCATCCTTCGATACGTCCCGCAAGAATTATGTCACCAGCCCTGTAAGATTACTTTTGCGGGACTACTCAGGATGACAACATCATTCGGCTTCGTGGGTGGAAAAGCAGAAAGATGCCCAAAGACCAGAAAGTACATCATAAGGAACCTCTTAAGAATCGAAATGTTGTTGTCATCCTGAGTAGACGCCAATGAAACACTTCAGGGCAGGAACAAAAGCATCAGCGTCGTATCGAAGGGTTCCGCAACCCCTTTATCTTCTGTATATGAAACGGCGTGTGCGCCGCGAAGATGTTGTTGATGAATAAGAGTTCATTGATGCCCTCGGCTTTGAGCATGGCGATGAAGTCGCCGGTATAGTAGCGCTGGTCCACCACGATCACTTTTTCGTAGTTGTTTATTAAGAACGGCGCAAAGGCGTTGCCATAGGACTCTTTCACGATTGCGATCATCCGGCCATTCTTATGCTGGGTTTCCATCTTTACAATGGGCAGGTCGCCCTGCAGGAAGACCGAATAACTGTTGCCGCCACTGGCCCCTTCGCCATACATTTTCGATCTGACCCAGTAGTTCAGACTGGTCACGCTGCCGATAAAGAAGCGCACCGAATCTTTGAACAGATAATACCTTACCGAATCCGGATTCTCCTTCAGTTTCGGATCACGTGTGAGCCGGTAAAGTGAACCCAGGAAGGCGGGTTTTACTTTGGAGCGGACGGTATCCAATGATACAGGCGTCAGTCCTGCTGTCTGACAAAATGCACGATAGGCATAATAAGCCCCCAGACTGGTCCAGTGATGATCCGTATTGAAATAAATATACTCTTCGCGGTGCTTGCGCAGTTCATCAATCGCCCATACTTTTTTAATATTCGAATCGAGGGAATTATATACGTGCTCGATCGCGGGACGATTGGGTTTCTGTAATTTTTTATATTTCTCTGTTAATTCAAATTCCAGCGCCACCGGTACGATCAGGTTGTACACCTGCAGGTTGGGAATGCCGGCACGGTTATAGGAATTGATCACATCCGCATAAGCTTTACCCATGGCCGGACCACCACCAAACATTTCAAAGGCGCGGTTCTTGAACACAAACAGGTTCTTTTTCATTTCCCCCACAGCGCCATCATCCGGACGGATACCGGCGGTCTGGTTCTTCGTGGTATCGATCTCCTGTTTTTCGTTGGCCTCCGCATTGTTTTGTGGTGCGTAGATCTTGATATCGGTGGATTCAAATCCAAGCTTGTTGCGGAAAGCTGTGGATACATCGATCCATTTATCCCGGTAAGGAAAATTATCCGCGTAATACATTTCAATACCCCTGAAATAATCCCCGCTCCAGAGTGAACTGTCGGAGTACACCGGGAAGGCAGCCAGTTTACGGTTTTCCGTTTCTGAAATTTCTTTTTTCTTCATCGACAGGGAAATGACACCGCCGATCAGCAGGATACTGCAGAAAAGGGCGACATTGATGACCTGGATCGTCTTGTTTGTTTTTTCACTCATGGATTAAAAACGGAAATAGATGAACGGATTATAACTCTTGCCTACCAGCTGGGCCACACAGATGAACAACAACGCCATATTGAAGCCGATTGTTACGGAGTCATACAAGGTGATGCGGCCGGCTCTTTTTTCCACCCAGGCTTTTACTTTATGATAGAGTGGCATACAGAAAGCGATCGCCAGGATCAGCCAGAAGAGGTGCAGGGTCATGGTATTCTTCAGGTCCAGGTAATTATCGGCTGCCGGTGTCCAGGTAAACAACTTTTGGATGTATGCAAACAGCATCTGAGTATCGGTGAAATAAAAGATCACCCAGCCCGGAATGATGATGGCCAGTGCATATAAGTGGGCGATAAAGGCCGGAGCTTTGTCCAGCCATTTTTGTAAAAAGGCTTTTTCCAGCGCGATAAAAATGAAAAAGTACAGTCCCCAGAATATAAAATTCCAGCTGGCGCCATGCCACATACCGGTAAGGAACCAGACCACTAAGAGGTTAAAGTATACGTGCTTTTTATTTCCGCCCAGCGGGATATAGACATAATCCCGGAAGATGCTGCCGAGTGAAATATGCCAGCGGCGCCAGAATTCACTGATGGATTTGGAGATATAGGGATACTCGAAATTCTCCCGGAAATGGAAGCCAAACATCCGGCCGAGACCGATGGCCATATCCGAGTAGCCGGAAAAATCAAAATAGATCTGGAGGGCAAACATGATCAGTCCTACCCAGGCTTCCGGGGTAGACAGGTTTTGCAAGGCTTCCATGGTGAGCGGACTGCCCTTATCGCCCATGTATTTCAAGACAAGCTCGGCTGCCACATTCGCGATCACCACTTTCTTGAATAAGCCGATGCAGAAACGGGAGATCCCGAGACTGAAATCCTTCAGGTTTTCCTTCCGGCTGTCGATCTCGGTGGCCACATGTGCATACCGGATGATGGGGCCCGCTACCAGGGAAGAGTAGAGCGATACATACATCAGGAAGTTGGGGAAATTGCGCTGGGCCTTGATATCCCCGCGGTAAACGTCCACCACATATGAGATCGTGTGAAAGGTATAAAAGGAAATACCCAATGGCAACGCATAGCCCGGGGCGGTAAAGGAAGTGCCAAAGAGCCCATTTACCTGGTCCACCAGAAACTGATCATATTTAAAAGTGGCGAGCAGGCAGAGGTTGAACACCACGGTAAACGTGACCCCGATCTTTGCCCATTTGGTGCCCCGGTGTTTATCGATGAAAATGGCATTGGCCCAGTCCACCATGGAGGACAGGATCAGCAGGGAGATCCAGATCGGTTCGCCCCAACCATAAAAAGCCAGTGAAAAGACGATCAATACCCAGTTTCGCCAGGTCGCGTTTTTTGTGCTGTAGTACAGCAGCAGGTTCAGCGGCAGGAATAGAAACAGGAAAATAAGGCTTGCAAAAACCATTGTTCAGTGGGTTAGGGAATATTAGCCGTGTAAAATACATTTTTGCCCTATGTTTTTATAATGAACTGTCGCCTTTTTTATAAAAAATACCCTTGGAAGGGTATCTGCCTGCTTTTAATTGACAGTTGCTTAACTTCACGCCCCAAATAAACACACATGCAGCTTACCGCCAAACTCATTCAATTGCTCCCGTTGCAGACCGGAAATGGTAAAAATGGTCAATGGAAAAAGCAGGATATCATCGTGGAGACCGAGGGTACCTACCCCAAGAAAGTTTGTATCTCTATCTGGGGTGATAAGATCAGTGAATCACTGCTGAAACCCGGCTCCATGCTCAATATCTCCTTTGATGTGGAAAGCCGTGAATACAATGGCCGCTGGTACACTGATGTAAAAGCCTGGAAAGTGGAACCCGCCGGCGGTGCCGGTACGGTTGACCGTATGCCGGACGATAATGTCCATTTTGAAGAAGGACAGATGGAGGGAGGCGATTTGCCGTTCTAAGAGACTGAGAGGAGGGACAGTTTAGTTGTTTAGGCGTTTGGCGTTCAGAGGCTGTTCCCTATTCTCTATTCTCTATTTACTATTCACTATTCTCTACAACTCCTTCCTCAGCCTCGCCACCGGTATATTCAACTGCTCCCGGTATTTCGCCACCGTACGGCGGGCGATATTATAGCCTTTTTCCTGGAGGAGTTCGGTCAGTCGCTCATCACTCAGCGGGCGCTTTTTATCTTCCCCTTCAATAAAATCACTCAGGATCTTTTTTACTTCACGCGTGGAGACTTCCTCTCCGCTTTCAGTGCTTAAGGATTCACTGAAGAAGAACTTCAGGCGGTAGGTGCCGAACTCAGTTTGTACAAATTTGCTGTTGGCTACCCGGCTTACGGTGGATATATCGAGATAGGTCTTCTCGGCAATGTCTTTGAGGATCATGGGGCGCAGTTCGGTCTCATCTCCCGTGAGGAAGAATTCGTATTGGTGCTGCATGATCGCATCCATGGTGCTCAGCAGGGTATGCTGCCGTTGTTTGATGGCATCGATGAACCATTTGGCGGAATCGATCTTCTGTTTGATAAAGAGGACCGCTTCCTTCTGGCGTTTATCTTTTTTGGCGCCCCGCTCATAATCTTTCAGCATATCCCGGTAGCCTTCGCTGATGCGGAGTTCCGGGGCATTGCGGCTGTTGAGGGTCAGTTCGAGGGTGCCGGCATTATTAATGATAAAAAAGTCAGGCACCACATAGCTTTCGGCTTTATTGATCTCACCCACATTGCCACCGGGTTTGGGACTCAGGCGGATGATCTGCTGCATCACTTCGCGGAGCTGGTCATCATTTATATTCAGTCCGCGCTGGATCTTTTCGTAGTGCTTCTTGGTGAATTCGTCAAAGTATTTGGAAATGGCTTTAATGGCCAGGTCCACTGATTTGCCTTCTTCCCTGAGGCGAAACAGCTGGATCAGCAGACATTCCCGCAGGTCGCGGGCGGCCACTCCGGGCGGATCGAAATGCTGGATCCGACGGATAATGGCTTCCACTTCTTCTTCTGTGGCAATGATATTCTGACGGAAAGCCAGGTCATCCACGATCGCGGAGGTCTCGCGACGCAGGTAACCGTCCTCATCGATGCTGCCCACGATCTGTTCTGCAATTGACTGCTGTTTACCTTCGAGATTCAGCAGCCCCAGCTGATCGATCAGGGTTTCGTAGAAACTGGCTTCATTCTTATGGGGCAGTTGGCGGCTCTCATCTTCCTCGGGGTAATTATCATCGCGGAGTTTGTAATCGCCGACTTCATCATCGCCGTCCTGCACATATTCACTCACATCGATATTCTCATATTCATCCTCACTGCCGTCCATTTCATCATATTCCTCCTCCTCACTGAATTCATCTTTCAGGTCATCCGCATTTTCATCATGTCCTTCTTCATCCAGTTCAAGGGCCGGGTTTTCTTCCAGTTCCTCTTTGATACGGGTTTCCAGATTGGCCGTAGGTACCTGCAGCAGCTTCATTAACTGAATCTGCTGGGGGGATAACTTCTGCAGTAACTTCTGCTGTAAACTCTGACTCAGGGCCATGGTGTTCGTCGTTGGGTTCCGGGTTAGGTACTGGTTTTTTTAACCTTTACGTCAACCGGATACCTCCTTTTTTGGTTAACTTGTATGTCTCCGTGCAAGGGACGGATTTGAAAAAATTTCGCCTTTGCACAAAAATAATGCCGTAAATCTAAACGTAAAGAAAACAAATATGGTGCAACGAGTTGCCGGGTTTCTTGTTGTGTTCCTGTTAATGTTTTTCGGGAGCAGTTCCGGGCAGCGGCATCCTGCGCCCGGTATTACCATTAATGGATTAAAAAAGCTTCATTTTCAACAATCAGCGAAGCCTTTCCAGTCACAATTTGGCCGGCCTGTTTTCCTGAGATACGAGGATTGTACACCGGCCCCGGTTTTTACTTTGTTAAATATGCCCACCAGCCATACCTATGTCAATAATCTCGGTTTTTTCTGTCGTTATGAGCTGAAGATGGATAAAATACTGGCTGTGCCGGTACGATTCAGACTGGGATCTAAAGAATATGTGGACCGGCTGGAGTACGGTGCCCGGTACTTGCCTAAACGATAAACAGAAGATTTATTCAATACTGATTTAATCACAATGCATCTCTAGAAGTTGTATTGCGATTAGCCCGAAGCATATAATGATACCGGGGTATTGGTATTACCTACTCACGACTTGCTTTACTACTGCAACGATCTTCTCTCCTTTCTCTCTGATCTGCTCTTCGGTCCAGGTCAGACTGATTGCGGTGGAGATACAACGACCCATGACGGCATGACTGGCAGAGAGGTCCTTATTGGCCTGCTCCATGACTCTTGCTTTGAGTTCGGGACTGAGTGCATTGAGGGTGGTGGCATTTTTCAGGTGATCCCATTTGCGGATATAGTGCCAGTTATTATCGAACCAGTAGAAGTTACCGGCGAGAATACCTTGGGCCTTTAATTCAGCCACTACAGCACGGGTCTGCTCTTCGGTGGGCAGGAACCAGCTGATAAAACTGCAGCTGTCACCGGCCGGATCAGGTACGCGACGGAAACTGATCTCGGGTACAGTTGCGAGAATGGCTTTTAGTTGCGCATGATTCTTCTTCTGGATCGTGAGGAATTCATTGAGCCGTTTGATCTGGGCCAGTCCTACCGCCGCATGTAATTCAGAGATCCGGAAATTATAGCCGATAAAAGGATGCAGATCCGCACCGCGGTCCACGCCTAAGTGGTCGTGACCGTGATCGGTATAGCCATCACATTTTACATACACATCTTCGTTGTTGGTCATCACCACCCCGCCTTCGGCACAGGTAATGGTCTTTACAAAGTCGAAGGAGAAGGTACCCGCATCGCCAATGGTACCGAGCATTTTTCCTTTATAAGAGCCGCCGATACTCTGACAGGCATCTTCGAGTAAGATCAGGTTATGTTCTTTACAAATGGCCTGCAAAGCATCCAGGTCGGCCATGCTGCCGCACATATGTACGGGCATAATGGCTTTTGTTTTGGGCGTAATGGCTTTACGAACGGCGGCAGGATCGAGGGTAAGGGTGTCATCCACATCCACTAATACGGGTACCGCACCTACACTCAGTACGGCTTCAAATGACGCCACGAAGGTGAAGGAAGGGGAGATCACTTCATCGCCATAACCAATACCCAAAGCACTCATGGCCGTGGTCAGGGCGGCCGTACCACTGGAGGTCAGCTGGGCATACTTGCTGCCGAAGGTTTCATTTACGGCCGCTTCCAGTTCTTTGGATTTCCAGATCCCCTTGCGCGGACCATCAAATCCATAGCGCATCAGGATACCGGTTTCCAGTACATCGGTTACTTCTTTACGTTCTTTATCACTCCATAATTCAAAGCCGGGCATAGTAGTATAGTTAGTAGTTAGAAGTTAGTAGATAGTAGTCGGAGACTCCGGTGAGGGGAGGGGGCCCGACTGGGGAGCAAAGGTAGAGAGAAAGTGGGGACTCCCGACTTCCCTCAATAAAACCCCCATTTCCCCCCGTTCTGCACCAGGTTTGCGATCTCGCTCATTTCGCTTTCATTGTTGTTACGGCCAACGGCGGTGATCACATAGCGGTAGGAGAAATGATTGCTGTGCAGCATTTCTTCCAGTTCGAAGCCTTCGGGCCGGGTAACGATACGGGATATAAAGCGGGGCTGATTGCCAAAGGTATCGCTGTGGGATTCGGCGGCATACTGATAGACCACATAATATTTGATCCCGACCCGGTTGCGGGGATCAGGTTTTACAGTAAAGCGGATGATGGAATCATTGCTGATACTGCGGGTCACGATCGGCGGCCAGGGCTTCTCGTTATCGATCCAGCGCATAGGAGGCAACAGGGCGGGGTATTTGTAATAGTTGTTGCGCAGGCTGTCGTTCCAGCCATTCGGATTCTTTTCAAACGTATTACTGCTGAAATAAATACTCCCCTGTACATTCGGATAGCTGCGGAGCAGACTGATCTGGTTGGGCAATTCATTCGGATTTTTCCATTTGGGGGCCCGTTCGGTGGCGCGGTAAATGCCATGTCCGATATAGATATGACGGCCATAACTGTGGCGGTTCCACCATTCCACCAGTTTTTCATAGGCGATCTTATCATGACCAATCTCGAGATAAAGCTGCGGAGTCACATAATCGATCCAGCCTTTTTTGAGCCAGAGCAGGATATCGGCATAGAGGTCATCGTAGTTGGTGGTGCCGGCCCGACTGTCACTGCCATCAGGGTCCTTGTCTTTGTTTCTCCAGACACTGAAGGGAGAGATACCAAAGCGGCACAGCTTTTTTTCTTCGCGGATCACGTTGCTGATGGCCACGATAATGGAATCACAGTTGCTGCGGCGCCAGTCATCCTTGGATAAAGGACTGCCGGAACGGGCATAGGTAGCGGCATCCGGGAATTCTCTTCCGGGTATGCGGTAAGGATAGAAGTAATCATCCATATGAATGGCATCTACATCGTAGCGCTTTACAATATCGCGTACCACATTCACCACAAATTTTTGCGCTTCCTTGTTTCCCGGATCAAAATATTTTTTATCACCATAGGTCAGGAACCATTCCGGGTGGATGCGGATAATATGATTGGGGGCGATGGAGGAGGTGCCGAGGTTATGGATAGCGCGGTAAGGATTGAGCCAGGCATGGAATTCCATTCCGCGCTTGTGTGTCTCTTCGATCATGAACTGCATCGGATCCCAGAACGGAACCGGTGGTTTTCCCTGTGTTCCGGTCAGCCATTCGCTCCAGGGCTCAAAGGGTGAGGGGTAGAAGGCATCGGCAGCGGGACGTACCTGTACGATCATCGCGTTCATGCCATTGCTTTGGTGCAGGTCGAGCAGGCGGATGAATTCAGCTTTTTGTTTTTCGGGGGTGCTGTAACCACTCTTGGGCCAGTCGATATTATTGACCGTGGTGATCCAGACGCCGCGGAATTCATATTTGGGCTGTGCGCTGACAGAAAATGCAGTGAAAAGGGCCAGGGAAAATAACCAGGCAGGGATTTGTTTCATGTCGTTTTCAGATTCGGAATGAATAGAACGGCGAAGTTACATCATTCGCCTCCATCCCGGATCTTATCGAGCAGGTCGCTGAGCATATTAGCATCTTTTTCTGAAAGATTGCCGAGCACGCCATCAATTTCATCCTGGCGCGAGTCGAGTCGTTCGAGGAGTTTCCTGCCTTTGTCGGTGATCAACACATCCACCAGGCGACGGTCATTCTTACAAACCACTTTTTTCACCAGGCCTTTTACGATCAGGCGGTCCACGATACGACTGGTATCGCTCATCTTATCAAGCATCCGTTCCCGGATCTGCAGAGTGGAAAGAGGTTGGGGGGAGCTGCCACGGAGGATGCGGAGAATATTGAACTGCTGGGACGTGATATCTTCAGCATCGAAGATCGATTTGGTCTTATCCCGCAGCCAGGCGACTGTATAGATCAGGTTGATCCCGGCTTTCTGGTGTGCATTGCGGAATTTGGCCTGTTGTATATCTTTTTCTATGCCCATTTGAACTGACTCCATCATAAAAGTAGAAAGTTTTGGGCGAAGTCGGTGACTTTACCCAAAACTTATTGATAAGCCTCAACCAATTAGTTGTTGTAATAGAATTTTTCTTCCACGATCTGGCCATTCTTCCAGCGTTGAACTGCTAACTGGGTGTAATTACGAACGCCATAATCTTTATGGGTGTAATCAAACCACCATTCTGTTACTGCCAGGTCATCACTGATCAGGGTGTTCACTACTTTGGCACCACGGAATTCAGTCAGTCCGCCTACAAAAGCTTCTTCATACTGACGGTTCAGGGCCTTGCCTTCACGGGCAGGGTAGTTGTTGTCCTGCATCACTACATCATCTGCATAGAATTTGTCAAAGGCATCCAGGATCTTTCCTTCAAGGATCATCTGGTTCAGCTGGTCTACGTTTGTTCTTAAGTCGCTCATGGTATTATTTTTTTTGAGTTTGAATTAATACCACAAAATTAATGTTTAAACATTGAATTGACCAAATCTTTTTCTGAAAATCCCTCCATTTAAGGGTTTATTAACAGCCGGAAAGCAGCAAAAGGGGAAAAAAATACCTCTTTGGGGTATAGGCCATGAACCGGGAAATCCGTTGTTTTATGGCAGAATTCAGGAACCACTAACCATTAACCCACCTTGTTATGAAATTTATCACCGACTCCCTCCGCCATTTTTTTGAAGGATTTAGTTCGTTTTATACCAGCATTTTTGAGGGGATAAGAAAAATATAGAGTGAATAGTAAATAGAGAATAGAAAATGGGGAGAAGTGTCATTTAAATTGAAAGTATCATTATATAGGGAAGGAGGAAGCTGCTACATTTTGTTGAATGGGCACTGTCAGGGTTAAAGTAATGGGTATGTGAGAGGGTAATTTTTATTTCTCCCCCTATTTACTGTTTCAGCGCTGTAAAAATATTTCTGCTTTAGGGCCCCATTCACTATTCACCATTCACCATTCCCTCTTTCTTCAGCTCCCCCGTCAACATCAATATCCCAAACAAATGATGTCCTTCGTGCAGCAGGAACACATTGATCCATTGCTGCAGGTTCATTTCACCGAATAAGGGGTGGATGCCTTTTTTCTGAAAGTCGGCCTCGCTGAAATGGAGCATTTCATTGGCCATTTCCTTGCGGGTGGTGATCATATCCTGCATGATCTCGCGGAAACTGCGGGCGCAATTCTCATGGAACTTCGGATCGGATTCGGGCAGGTAGCGTTCAAAGAAGGGGTTATCGCCTTTGAGGATCTCTTTTACGCGGCCGATAAAGGTATGCTGATAGGTTTGCAGGTGCACGATCTGCTGGAAGATGGACCACATGCCGGGGATCACCTGTAAGCGGACCTGTTCTTCACTGAGACCGTCGATGATATCTACAAGGTTTTTGTGCTGGTACTGCAGCCGGGTGGAAATGTGTGATGGTAAATGCATAGCATTGGGTGTTTGTGGTACAATGGTTATTCTAACTCTCCCAGACACGGGTGCCTTCGCTGCAATTGGAACAGATATCGATATTTTTTCGTCCTTTCAGGATCTGTTGCCTGAATTTACTGTATTCTCCGTTCTTCCAGATTTCTTTAAAGGGTTTTTTCTTCAGGTCGCCCAGCTGGTGCTGCGCATCCTTGTCAAAACAACAAGGAGCCACCAGTCCGTCCCAGGTGATTACCGGATCATGCCAGAGCCGCCAGCAATGGTTGGCGAGTTTGCCCTTGAACGTATAGCCCTCCCCGTTTTTCCGGTAACGGCTGTATTTATCGATCGTGGGGATCAGCTGATTCGGGTCGGTTTCATAATCATAGATCTGGGCGGTCTTGAACCAGACATCATCCACCCCGATCTCTTTCGCTAATGCCTTTACGTCTTCGATCTGGTGTTCATTCGGCTTCACCACTAAGAACTGAAACACCACAAAGGGTTTATTGCTGTTCATTTCTTTTTTCCATTTCACAATATTCTTTGCCCCCTCGAGTACCTTACTGAGCTGTCCGCCTACCCGGTACTGCTGATACACTTCCTGCGTGGTACCATCGATGGAAATGATCAGGCGATCCAGGCCGCTCTCGATCGTACGCTTAGCATTTTCATCGGTGAGGTAATGGGCATTGGTCGATGTAGCCGTATAGATCTTCTTTGCAGCCGCATACTGTACCATATCGAGAAAGGCCGGGTTGAGGTAGGGCTCTCCCTGGAAATAAAATACGAGATAGAGTAATTCTTTGTGGAGCTGATCGATGGTTTCCCTGAAGAAATCCCGTTGCAGCATCCCTGTCGGACGGGTAAAGGCCCGTAATCCGCTCGGACATTCCGGGCAACGCAGGTTACAGGAAGTAGTAGGCTCAAAGGAGATGGACACCGGATAGCCCCACTGCACCGGCTTACCGGTCCACCGGCTGATATGGTAACTGCTCAGTACTTTCAGTCCGTTCCACAAACGCCGCAGGGTCAGTTTGGATAAGAGGTTAAGGCTGTCTCGTCGGTTTATTCGGCTCATCGGGGGTAAAGTTAAGTTATGATGCTGTATGTAAGGGTCAGTAAAACACACTATCTTCATCAACACTCCCATGCCACCCCCCACCTTATCATATCAGCTGTTTTCACTGGGCGATAGTGCCCTGACCATTGACTTGGGCAACCGGATCGATGAGGCCCTCAACCGGGAAGTGATGATCCGTTGCCAACAGATCAAGCACCAGCAATTCCCCGGTTTTGTGGAAGCGGTGCCGGCCTACAGTTCACTCACGGTGTATTATGACCCGGTGTTTATCCGCAAACTATTACCGGGCGGAGGTGCCGCTTTTGCCTACGTACGGGAACGAATAACCGAAATGATGGCTGTGGAATTGCCGGAAACGGCTGAGTCTTCAAGACTGGTCCGTATTCCGGTATGTTATGATCCTTCGGTAGCCACCGATCTGGATACCCTGCTGCAGGAAAAACAGCTGGGACTGGAGGAACTGGTCAGTCTGCATACCGGCCGTATCTACCGCGTATATATGATGGGCTTCCTGCCCGGCTTTGCCTATATGGGCGAAGTGGATGAACGGATCGCGATAGGCCGGAAGTCAAGACCTCAATCCACCCGCGCAGGCAGTGTGGGGATTGCCGGACGTCAAACCGGCATTTATCCATTAACCTCACCTGGTGGATGGACAATTATCGGTATGACCCCTATTGAATTATTCAACCGTAACCGGAAAGAGCCCACGTTGTTGCAGGCCGGTGACCGGGTACAGTTTTATCCAATCGATAAATATGAGTTTGCGCATTATTAAAGCCGGCATACAGGATACCGTACAGGACCTTGGTCGGTACGGTTACCAGCAATCGGGGATCAATCCTTCGGGTGCCATGGACCGGTATGCGCTGCAGGTGGCGAATGCGTTGTTGGGAAATGACCTGAACGAAGCAGGGCTTGAATTGCATTTTCCGGCACCAGTGTTGTTATTTACCCGGCCGCTCATGATCGCTATTACCGGGGCCGATTTTGCGCCCAGTATCAATGGCGAACCCGTACCGTTGAATCAGTGTATCGTGGTCAATAAGAATGATGCGCTGCAGTTTCACCGTCCAGTCACCGGGGCAAGGGCATATGTATCGGTACAGGGGGGCTTTCAACTTGAGCCCTGGCTCGACAGTCTGAGTACTAATCTCAAAGCCATAGCCGGCGGTTATGAAGGACGGAGTCTGCGGAAAGGAGATGAACTTATTTGCCGTACAGGAAAGGACTTTCGTTATTTATTGAATGGAAAAAAATTCAGGGTGTTGCCCTGGACTGCCGATCACCAGTCAGGGGATAAGCAGGAAGAAATCTGTATTCTGCCTGGAAACGAATGGGAGCGGCTGACGGCGGAGTCCAGGGAGCGGTTTTTGAAAACTCCATTTCTGCTTACCAAACTGGCCGACCGTATGGGCTTTCACCTGGGTAATGAGCCACTGGCCATCTTGCCCGGTGAAGAATTGGTTTCCGCTGCCGTAACTTTCGGTACGATCCAGTTATTGCCCGATGGCAAACTGATCATCCTGATGGCCGATCATCAGACCACGGGTGGTTATCCGCGGGTGGCACATGTGATCGGTGCACATCATTCACGACTGGCGCAGAAAAGAACAGGAGAGGCGGTACATTTCAGGATGACGGAGCTGACGACTGCGGAAAAATTGCTACAACAGCAGCAACAACATATAAAGCAACTGCAAAACGCCTGTTTATTTAAATTGCAATCCTATGCGTGATCATATCGATATCAACTGTGACATGGGAGAGGGTATGGGCAATGAAGAAGCCCTGATGCCCTTTATCTCCTCAGCCAATATTGCCTGCGGGTATCATGCGGGGGATACCAACAGTATCCTGCATACGCTGGAATTGTGTAAACAGTTTAACGTAGCCCCCGGGGCGCATCCTTCTTTTCTGGACCGGGCTAATTTTGGCCGCCGGGAAATGGAGTTGCCTGTTACGCAACTGTATGAGATCGTGATCCAGCAGTTACTCATTATGCAGGAAATGGCCGATATGGCCGAAATAACCCTGCGGCATGTAAAACCACATGGGGCCTTGTACAATATGTCGGCCCGTGAACCGCTGATCGCCCAGGTGATCGCCAAAGCGGTGAAGAATTTCAACAGCGGTTTATTGCTGGTTGGACTCAGTGGCAGTTGTTCCATTGAACAGGCCATTGAAATCGGACTCAACACCATCAGTGAAGTGTATGCCGACCGTACCTATCAGGATGATGGGACGCTGACACCCAGGGGTACGGCGGAGGCCATGATCACGGATGCCTCAGTAGCAGCGGCCCAGGTATTGGAGATGGTAAAAGAAGGTACCGTGACCACGGTATCCGGTTTAAAAATTCCTATTGTGGCTGAATCGATCTGTCTGCATGGCGATGGTCCCCATGTATTGGAGTTTGCCACCACTATTCACCGCAGCTTAAAAGAGAAAGGCATTGACATCCGGTTCAGCTAATTCCCCCAAGAAAGGAACCAGGGGCGTGATCCTTGGTGCTGCCTTCCTGATGGCCACTTCGGCTATTGGTCCGGGTTTTCTTACCCAGACCAGTTTATTCACCAGTGAACTGCTCACCAGTTTTGGTTTTATCATACTCATCTCGGTCTTGCTTGATATCGGGGCGCAGCTCAATATCTGGCGGGTGATCAGCATCAGTGGTCAGCGGGCGCAGGATATATCCAATCAACTGCTGCCCGGGCTTGGTTTTTTTCTCGCGGCATTGATTGCATTCGGGGGACTGGTCTTTAATATCGGCAATATCGCCGGCACGGGACTGGGACTGAATGTGCTGACCGGATTGGAGGTAAAGACCGGGGCGCTGATCAGTTGTGTGATTGCCTTAGGAATATTCTGGTCGAAGCAGGCCGGCAGTCTGATTGATGTATTTGTAAAAGTATTAGGCCTGCTGATGATCGGGCTCACACTGTATATTGCTTTTATATCTCACCCACCGTTGGGCGAAGCCCTTTACCGGACTGTATGGCCCGAGAAGATCGATATGATGAAGATCGTGACCTTAGTTGGTGGTACAGTTGGGGGTTATATTTCTTTTGCAGGAGCGCATCGCTTACTGGATG